>NZ_JACLQK010000050.1:0-1387 GCF_016648645.1 Streptococcus sp. 22.1
TTTCTCTTCTAGACATAAAAATACCTCTTAAGTAGATTTTAGGTATTTACCTTGTCTACTTAAGAGGTATCATATCAGTTTACCTCATGGGTGCTTTTTTGTATAGATTTCTGAAAATTGTTCAAAATCTTACTAGAGTTTTGTCTTCATCTTGAAATTCTTATAACAATGTGATATATTTATAACAGATAAGGTGTGATGTATTTATAACATGGTGAAAGAAGGTGACGAAAATGAAAATGTCGAAGAACTTAAAGATAATCCTTTATATCGCTAGCGTGCTTATTGTTGTATGTTTAGTTTTATTGCTGGGGAATCACCTACCGATTCTAGCAAAAGGTGCTATTATGACGATGTCTTGGCTTCCTACGTATTTGGCTTGTACGATGCAATCGGTCCTCTCAAAATCAACCTATCAAAAGAAAGAGAAAAATATGTTTGGGATTACTGCAAAATTATATACAGTGCTTGTACTTCTCTCGTCATCGATCTATACAATTGGAGTTTGGCTTCTAACTCCTGGTTCTTTGATTAAGAATATAATGTTAGGAATTGGATTAAGTGTTCAATTGTTATTAATGTTTTACTTCTTATTCAAGAGAATTAATGAAGAACCTGATGAACGATTTTATAGAAATATTGCAAAGTCCTCTTCCATTTTGTTTACAATAGCAATCTTTATATTATTGGGAATTGCAACCTTGATAGCCGTCTGTAAAGTTTTCGTTTTGAATGCTGGATTTCTTTATATTTTGGTGGCTTTTTTACTCTTATTATTTGCCATTACTTACTTTATCATTGAAAAAAGGGGATGAAATATGGCGAAAGAAAGTAAAATAAAGACTAACTTGAAAGAAGTAAGGGAAGCTTATGGTATGACTCAACAAGATTTAGCAAATCAAGTAGGAATACGGAGAGAAACGATTGTTCACTTAGAAAATAACCGCTACAACCCTTCGTTGGAAATGGCTTTAAAAATAGCACAGGTCTTTAATAAACAAGTGGAAGAACTATTTCGTCTGAAATAAGAGAAGTAAAACAATCCAATTGATTTGTGTATTAGTTTTTTGGAGACTTGTTTTTCTGAGAAGAGGTTTTGGTAAGAGGGAGTGTTTTCAAAGGAATTTTCTTGACTTCACCTTAGTTGAAACGCATTCAAAAATAAGATAATAGTTTATTTTTCAAGCATTTTAACCCAATAATAGAACTTTTTAGGCCGAAATACTTTCAAAAATGCTAATGTTTCTCTAATCTATTCAATTTTGAGGTCTTGCATATTATGTAGTTATCATACAAAAGCGCTCAAAGTGAATGAGTACATTCATTTGAAAGATGATATTGTTATATAATTCAAACATATTATCATGTCTCTTATAAACATCTGCCT
>NZ_JACLQK010000051.1:0-1436 GCF_016648645.1 Streptococcus sp. 22.1
TGTTCTGACCCCAAAAAGTTAGACAAATAATTTAAGCAAAGGATTTAGTTCTGTATTGTACAGGACTGAGTCCTTTTAGTTTTACCTTAATGCGTTTGTTGTTGTAATAATTAATATAGTCTACAATAGCTTGTTCCAAATGCTCAATTGACTTGAACGTCTTCTCATAACCATAAAACATCTCAGACTTAAGAATGCCAAAGAAGGATTCCATCATGCCGTTGTCTGGACTATTGCCTTTACGTGACATAGATTGTTGGATTCCCTTGTCCTCTAAAAAATGATGATAGAAATCATGTTGATATTGCCATCCCTGGTCACTGTGTAGAATAGTGTTCTCATAGTACTTCTCTGTGAAAGCTTGTTCCAACATCATTTTTACTTGTGCTAAGTTGGGCGAAGTAGAAAGATTGTAGGCGATAATTTCGCTGTTAAAACCATCTAAAACTGGTGATAAATAGAGTTTTTGGCTGCTTGCTGGAATGGCAAACTCTGTCACATCTGTGTAGCACTTTTCCATTGGTTTTGATGCTTCAAACTGGCGTCGAATGAGATTTTCTGCTTTCTTACCAATCTCTCCTTGATATGAAGAGTACTTCCGTTTTCGGCGAATTCGAGCACTTAAACCAAGAGCCTTCATCAGACGTTGCACTTTCTTATGATTTACCACGAAGCCACGATTTCTCAATGCAAGAGTGATGCGACGATAGCCATAATTTCCTTTGTGTTCAGTAAAAATAGCTTGAATTTCAGCTTTGATAGTTTGATTCTTATCCGTTTGATCCAGCTGTTTTAAGTGGTAATAATAGGTCGAACGAGCAAGCCTAATAATCTTTAGAAGAATCTCTAAAGCAAACTCTGTTACCAATTCTAGAACAATTTCCGTTTTTCTTCTTGCTCTTTCTCGTCCTTCAATCGGAGTTCTCTTAACTTTTTTAGAACAGCGTTCTCCGCTCTCAAGTACTCATTTTCTGCTTGAAGTCGCTCTAGTTCTGTCATCTCTTCAGGTTTCTTCTTTGGCTTACGTCCCATTTTAGGCGGTCTCCCTCTTGCTTTCTCAACAATAGTATACCCATTTTTCTTGTATTGTGCTATCCAATTGTTAAGCAAACCTTGATTGGAGAGGCCATAGTCCAGAGAAACACTTTGTTGGGAACAACCTTCAAGCAGAACCTTATTAATCATTTCTCGTTTTAATTTAGGAGAATAGTAACGCTTCTTTCCCTTTTTGACGATGTTTATTCCATAACGGTCAATTAATTTCACCATGTACTTTAGACCAGAAACGTTCACCTCAAATTGATTTGAAAGTCGTTTAAAGCTTTCTCCTTGCTTTCTCAGTTCATATATTTGAACTTTATCTTCATAAGTCAATTTCATAATAAAAACACCCCAAAAGTTAGATTTTTTCTGTCTAACTTTTGGGGTGCAGTTCA
>NZ_JACLQK010000052.1:0-1371 GCF_016648645.1 Streptococcus sp. 22.1
TTTCTTAATAAGATGGATTTTAAGCAAACAGTTTTAGTATATTGTTGCAGTGATTTTGAATCAATAATTGTTATTATTTCACTTTTAAGGTTAGGAATAAATTTTTGTTGTATAACTAAAGAAACTCCAAAAGAAAGAATTAAGAAAATAGTTGAAATTTGTCAAAGTCAATATTGCATAACTATGAAAGATGAAGTTAGTGAATTTTATAGTGATTTTAACTTAGAAGTAATAAATCCTAGCAATATTGATTTTGATTATAAATTAGCTAGCTCTAGTTTTGATTCACATAGTGTTCGGGAGGATGATTTAGCATATACAATTTTTACTTCAGGTTCAACCGGTGAACCTAAAGCAATTGATATTTCTCAGGTATCTCTTTCTTATCATATTCTATCAGCTATTCAAACTTATGATATAGATTATTCTAGTAAAATTTTACAAATTTCTTCAATAACATTTGATGTTGCAATGAGCGATATTTTGTGTTCTATTGTATCAGGAGGAAGTTTAGTACTTATTGAAGAATCAATGCACTATAATCCCAGAAAAATTTCTGAGATAATTTCTAAAAATGAGATTACTCATATTAATTGTACACACACATTTTTAAAATCTTTGAATAAAGATGATTTATCTAATTTAAAGATTATTAATTTAGGAGGAGAGGTTGCTTCTAAATCACTAATTGAAGAATGGAGGGATAAGGTTCAATTATTCATATCTTATGGTCCTTCTGAATGTACAATTTGCACAAGTGCAGTTTCAGTTAATGAAAATACCCATCATTCAACTATAGGGTACCCAATTGGATATAACAAGTACTATGTTTGTGATAAAAATGGACGCATTTTACCAAGTGGAATACCTGGATATCTATTTATAACTGGACCGCAATTGATGAGGGGATACAGAGGAATTGCTTCAGGTTTAACTCATCTACGATTTAATGAAGAGATGATTTTAGCATTTAATACAGGTGATATTGTTAAACTTGAGGAAGATTTGTCTTACACATTCATCGAGAGAAGTGGTAGTTTAACAAAAATAAATGGTAATAGAATCTCTTTAAAAGAAATAGATTATGAACTTGAGAAGTGTCATAATATCATGAATGCAGCCACAATTATTCACAAAAATGAATTATGTAGCTTTATTGTATCAGATGAATTGGTGAATTTTGAGGAAATCTCAAATTCATTAAGTCTTGTGCTTCCGATGTATATGATTCCCCAAAATTATTTTTATATCGAAAAAATACCAATAACAGTAAGTGGTAAAGTTAATTACAAGTCATTACAGCAATTAATTGAAAATAAGGAATTTGAAGTAAGAAAGTTAACTTATACAGAAAATGAGTTAATGTTAATC
>NZ_JACLQK010000053.1:0-1265 GCF_016648645.1 Streptococcus sp. 22.1
TCATTACAATGAATTTGTTCTTTGTAATTTTGTTCTGAACTATATATTACAGAATCTATATATTTACAAGTTTTGTTTTCCAACATTGTATTAACATTAATTTCAAATTGCTTAAACATAGATTCCACTTGAAATACTAATAAGATATTTGGATCAAATTCTATATTTACTTCTATATTTTTTTCTTTAATTATAGAATTTATCACAAGGTCTGCCTTCGGAGCAATTTTTAAATTCCAATAATCTTTAAATGCATCTGTATTCCCATTTTCTCCTGTATTTTCAACAGAAAATATTATACGTCCAAGTTGAGACAAATTTTTACCTTTTAATGATTCTAAACTCTTGATCTCGCTAAATGGGAATGATTGATGTATAAGTCCATTATTCCATGTCTCTTTACACTTTAACAGTATATCTATAAAAGTATCGTCTATAGAAAAATGACTATAGAGTGGTATAGTGTTCATAAACAACCCCAAAGCTTCAAAGTGCTCAATTTTTTGTCGATTATGTACAGGCAATATCATGATTGGTGATATATTATTATTATATTGAGTAACTGTGATAGTAAAAATTGAATATAGAAATTGTCCTATGGATACCTTATGTTTTTCACAAAATGATTTTATTAAACTGTGTCTCTCGAAGTTCAGCTTGAATTCTAACCTTTGTGAATATGAATCTAATTTTTCTCTACTGATACTATTAAACATAGGATTTGTAAGCTCTATTGGCTGTAATTTTCTATTCCAATATCTCCTATCCTCTCTATACTCCTCACTGCATAGATACTTTTTCTCTTCTAAAACATAGTCTGAAAACTGGTAATATTCACTGTCAATGGCACTCAAATTTTCTATCTTTTCATTAACGATATAATCCTCTATCTCTTTTAACAATAAATTCAGTGACCAGCCATCTAATAAAATATGATGGGCTAAAATGATTAGAAAAGATCTACTTTCACCTACCAAATTAATAAATCTAATTGGAGGAACAGATAAATTTTTAAAAGGTGATTCATATATAGATTGAATCACTTTTTCTATTTCTGAATCCACAATATCTGTCAAAAGCTCTACAGTAGACGAATAATCTGAAATTAACTGATATATTTCTCCTTCTTTTTCGATAAAACTTGTTCTAAGGATAGAGTATTTCATAGAAATTTGTTCTATCGCCAAACTAAGATGTCTCTTATACAAATCTCCGAGCCCACGAGACCAGAGAGGAGGTCGTATGCACTAGAATGCGTGAAAAAA
>NZ_JACLQK010000054.1:0-1151 GCF_016648645.1 Streptococcus sp. 22.1
AAGCCCAACCGTTTGATGTCTTTAATCAACTTGTTAGTAGCTTCCAGTTTTGCGTTTGAATAGTCTGTTTCTAGTGCGTTTTGGATGTATTGCTTATGTCTAAGAAAAGTCCTAAAGACAGTTTGAAAGTAGTGATTGATCTTGCTCCTATTTTCCTCTATCAGCCCAAAGAACTCATCTACTCTCTTCTCCTGAAAGTGAAAAAGCAAGAGCTGATAAAGTGTATAGTAGTCGGTAAGCTCTTCTGAAAAGTCTAGTGTCTTCGCAACGACTTCATGTGGTGCTAAAGTTTGACGGAAAGTCTTTGAATAGAAAGAGTTGAGAGATAACTTACAGCTGTCCTTTTGGAAGAGTCGCCAGTGATTTTTCAAGGCTCGATAGGGTAGTGACTTCTTATCGAATTGGTTCATAATTGCAATTCTTGTCTTTAAAAAGGCTCGACTAAGGTGCTGGATGATGTGGAAACGATCAAGAACGATTTTTGCGTTTGGAAAGAGTCTGCGGGCTAGTGGGATGTAGGCTCCAGACATATCCATCGTGATAAACTGCACCTTTTGGCGAGCTTTTAATGGATACTTCAAAAAGTAGTTTCGTATAGAGGTTTGGCAGCGATTATCAAGGATGGTTATGAGTTTGTTTGTCTCATAGTTCTGAGCCACAAAAGCCAATTCCCCTTTCTTGAAACCAAACTCATCCCAGGACATGACCCTTGGGAGTTTGTCAAAATGTTCCTTGAAAGTAAACTGATCAAGCTTACGATAGACGGTAGAGGTCGACACACGAAGTCTTCTGGCAATATCTGTTAGTGACATCTTCTCAGTTAGGAGTTGTGCAACTTTTTGACGGACTAGATTTGAGATTTGGCAGTTTTTCTCAACGATAGATGTCTTAGCTACCGTGACTCTCTTACAACTTTTACACTGGAAACGGCGTTTCTTCAGACGTAGCAGTGTAGGCGTTCCAGCTTGTTCGAGAAGAGGAATTTTAGAAGGCTTTTGAAAGTCATAATTAATCATCTTTCCTTGGCAGTGAGGACATGATGGTGCAGGGTAATCAAGTTTTGCTTGAATCTCGATATGAGTGTCAGTTTCAAAAACAAGTGAAATCTTGATATTTTGGTCTTTAATTCCGATTAATTCTGTGGTATTCTT
>NZ_JACLQK010000055.1:0-1059 GCF_016648645.1 Streptococcus sp. 22.1
TTATAAAGATTGTATTGTTATTAATTTTGTAATTCATCATATTGCCATCGATGAACTTACAAAATTAAAGTTGTTTGAGTCTCTTTTTTATGATGGAGAAGTCTTAACTAATATTTCTTTATATCCCTCACTAAAGAAAGAATCATTCAAGAAAGAAAATGAATTTTGGAAAAACTATTTAAACAAAAGTTATAGTATAAATTTTTCTACAGACTTCAATAGAAATCCTATCAATAATCATCTTGGTAATCGAGTTTATTCAAAAATCGAAAATTTTTCCGATATACTTGAAAAAAAATCAAGATATTTGAAAGTTTCGGAGTTTTCATTCCTTTATACAATTACGGCCATTTGTTTTCAAGTAATAATGGAAGATTCTCCATTAATTGGTATTCCTTCAAATAACAGAAACTTATACAAAGTGAATCCCAATGAACTAGGTTACTATGTTCAAGTTGTTCCAACAATTTTTGAGTTTCCTTCGAATAATGCTTTTGCTGAAGTTGTTAAATCTACTCACGATATGCTTCAACAGCTTTTATTAAATCAAACTCCAGATCTCAATGATATTATGAAAAATACTAGAATTGATGACTCGTTTACGGATTCAATTTGTCCAATAATGATGACATATGAAAATAACTCTCTTGAACATGATAACTTAGAGGAGTTAATGGTCTTCAATGATTTTAGTCAAAATGATATCACTGTTCTATACAAAAAAAATAAAAATGATTTACAAATTGTAATTGAATACAATGAAACTATTTATAGAAGAAGTACTATTTTAGCAATAGAAAACATGTTAAAAACAATAATAAATAATATTGAAGCTAATTTGTTTGCTAATATTAATGATATAAATTTAACAACACAAGTTCAATTGCCACAACCCAAGAATAATCTTCATGAATCTCAGATTGCGAGTATTTCAGAGTTAGTTAATAAGTCATTTGAACAAAATTCATCAAGAATTGCTTTAGAACGTGGTGATTCATTTATAACATATGAAGAGTTAAAGAATTTATCTGATAAAGTAATGGCAATAATATATAATAT
>NZ_JACLQK010000006.1:0-141204 GCF_016648645.1 Streptococcus sp. 22.1
TGAGATTTTGATGTTTATTTTTTCATATTCTTTTGCTTTCCAGAGTTATCTTGCTTTACCATGTTACCCCTATTCACTGTTAACACTCTCATGACTAATATTTACACCTATTTTTAAGAGATCTATCTAGACATGAAATCTATCTTTACAAGTGCTAACTTAATAATAAAACTTTATACGAAAATAAATTCTGTTAATTTTATAAAATCATAGAAAAAAACAGCCTAAGAGCTGTTTTTTTCCTGTCTTAAATTTCATCACCAAGTTCGAACTTAGTGCCTTTGAGGGCACGTTTGAGAGACCACTTCCATGGTTTCCCTTCGATAGTGACTTGTTTGTTTTCGAGGTCAACTTGAACCTTGTCTACGCCTTTGACAGCAGAAAGTTTTTCAGTAACAGTGTTGACACAGCCTTGGCATTTCATTCCTGTGATGTTATATGTTTTTGTCATTTTTCTTTCTTCCTTTTCTTTAATTATTTTTTTAGTACACTCCTTTAATGGCGAGAGTTGTAAGCAATCGACACTTAGACTTTGCGACGTTTGAGGCGCAGAGCATTGAGGACGACTGAGACAGAGCTAAAGCTCATGGCAAGTCCTGCTATCATTGGGTCAAGAAGGGGACCTCCAAAGAGGTGGAGGACACCCATAGCTACTGGGATAGACAAGATATTGTAGATAAAGGCCCAAAAGAGGTTCTCTTTAATCGTTGTGATAGTCGCCTGACTAATTTTCAGAGCCTTAACGACATCCATGAGGTTGGGTTTCATAAGGACCATATCGGCACTTTCCATAGCAATATCTGTCCCTGATCCCATGGCAATACCGATATCGGCAGTCGCAAGGGCTGGGGCATCATTGATACCATCACCAACCATGATGACTGATTTTCCTTCTGCCTGAAGGTCGCTAATCACCCTAGATTTCTCTTGCGGAAGCACTTGACTGATAACGCGTTTGATGCCAACCTTTTGAGCGATAGCTTGAGCTGTTTGGTCATTATCCCCAGTCAACATGATGACTTCCTTGCCCATTTGATGAAGGGCTGCCACCATATCTTCACTATCTGCTTTAACCTGATCGGCTACACCAAAGAGTCCAATTAACTTACCATCTTCAGCTAGGAAAATAGGAGTTTGACCATCGGCCGTCAAGCTTTGGAAATCAGCTTGTGCTGAAGTCAAGTCGACTTTTTCCTCAGCCATAAGGGTTTGATTTCCAGCTAGATAAGTTTTACCTGCATAGCTGGCAGTAAGACCTCGTCCAGTCAAACTTGAAAAGTTATCCATCTCTAACAAGTCCAAGTTAGCATTTTCTGCTGCTACAAGGATGGCTTGACCTAAAGGGTGTTCGGACTTGGCTTCCAAGGATGCCAAAAGCTGTAAGGTTGCTCCACTATTGTCATAGGTATAGCTAGAAACCAACTGAGGTTTACCCTGAGTAATAGTTCCTGTCTTGTCAAAAACGAGGACATCAGCCTTGTGAGCTAGCTCGAGCACATCCCCACGCTTGTAGAGAATACCGTGTTCGGCACCAAGGCCTGTACCAACCATGATAGCTGTCGGTGTCGCAAGACCCAAAGCACATGGACAAGCAATAACCAAGACACTAACTGCTACTGTCATAGCGAAGGTAAAGGTTTGTCCCATGACAAAGTACCAAAAGAGACCTGAAACAAGTGCGATAGCCATGACAACAGGAACAAAGATCGCTGACACTTGATCGGCAATCTTGGCAATCGGTGCCTTGGTTTGTTGGGCATCCTCAACCAATTTAATGATTTGGGAAAGTAAGGTGTCCTTACCAATCTTTTCAGCCTCATAAATTAAGCTACCTTGACCATTAATAGAACCTGCAAACACTGGCTTACCAGAGGATTTTTCAATAGGGAGTGACTCCCCTGTAAGCATACTCTCATCAATCGCAGAGCTACCAGAAATTACCTGACCATCCACGGCTATCTTTTCCCCAGGTTTGACCACAATATGGTCACCAAGAACAACCTCATCCACAGGAAGCTTGACTTCCTTACCATCCCGAAGGACGGTTGCCTCCTTGGCTGACAAGTGCATGAGTTTCTTGATAGCTTCTGAAGTTCGACCTTTAGACAGGGTTTCAAAGTATTTTCCTAGAGTAATCAAGGTCAAAATAACAGCCACTGACTCAAAATAAAGTTGGTGGGCGTGATGGGCATGCCCCAATGAAATATGGTAAGTACCATAGAGACTATAAAGAAAGGCTGCCGATGTTGCCAAGGCTACCAAGGCATCCATGTTAGGATGACCCTTGGCCAAGGTACGAAAACCATTACTATAGAAGGAACGGCCCAACCACATGACTGGTACTGTCAAAACTAGTAGCACCAAGGCATAAGTCAAGGCTGCATGGTGAGGAGACAAGAAGTTTGGCACAGGTAGACCAACCATTGGGCCCATAGCAAGATAAAAGAGAGGAATGGTGAAGACAGATGACCAAATGAGGCGCTCACGTACCTTGTGAATTTTGTCTTCTTCACGCTCTTCCTGGCTTTTGGCTGTGTCTGGATTGTAAACTTCAGCTTCATAACCAGCGTCAGCCACAGCTTTTTCAATAGCTTCTGGACTAACCTTATCCCCAGCGTAATCCACAGACATTTTTTCGGTGGTTAGGTTAACCACAGCCTTGTCCACACCATCCAACTTATTAACAGCATTTTCAACATTGGCTACACAGGATGCACAGGTCATCCCATTAACCACAAAGGTTTCTTTTGCCATTTCCTATATCACCTCCATATGATGCCCACAAGCACATTGACCAGGCACACAGTCACAAACCACCTGATCCACAGGTTCTTTTGCTGCAAGCACGGCCTGTAACTTATCCACATCGGCCTGGGTCATCGGCGTCTTTGCCATGAGTTGACCCAACAAATCGCTATGTTTGGTCAAACAAATCTTGTCAAAAACAGCTTCTAAAGCCTGAAAATTCGCCTCATCTTCCCCCAAGCTAGCTTGATAGATAAACCCTCGTCCTTGACGCTGACTAGTTAGGTACCCCTTGTCCGCCAAACGTCCAAGCAAGGTCTTAACTGTCGAAGGCGACCAGTCTAGCTTCTTAGATAGAATTGCTATAATCTCTGAAGAAGTCGCCTGCCCCTTAGCCCAGAGCACTCGCATGACTTCCCATTCCGCAGATGAAATTGTCAGCATGATAGTTCCTTTCTGAATGTTATCATTCGTTTACTTTTGTAGATTTATTTTAACACTGCTGTGGAGATATGTCAAGGGTTTTGTTTACGTTTGTAGATTTATCTTTAAAAAACAAACACCACCTAAGAGGTGCTACACTTTACTAAGATAAGATTGAGTTGACGAGGCTACGTCCAAAATCCCTGCCTTCAACATACAAAAATTTAAACATGCCTAGGTAAATAACAGCCAAATAAATAATCATAAAGAGTATTGCTAGAGCTTTCTTGTGTGATAGAAAGAATGAAAAAATATGATTAATCATGTTCTGTGATGCCTTCTCTTCCTTTCTTTTTAGTTATAAAATCATTCTATAGCTTCCAAAAAGAAAAAAATAGTGACATAAATGTCACTAAACAGGCTTATTCATTCAATACGAGATTTAACCCTCAGCTTAACCCCTTATAAAGATACAAGGCACCAACCACAAGGAAAATCAGTGCATAGTGATTCTCTCCACGATAGAAAAATAGTAATGCTCCTATTAAGAAACAGACTCCTAGCATTACCCTTAATGATACTTTCATTTGTCTACCTTCTTTCTATAAGTAAGATGAAAATAAGAACAAGAGATAAATGGAATTGCCACTCCACACTCATAGTATAATACTGGAAACTAAGAAAATCAAAATATCCCAAAGAATGATTTTGATGAAAAAACACTCCCCATTTCTGGAGAGCATCGTCTTCTATTTTTCAAAATGTGAACCGAATGTAACAAATTCAGCGACTTCTTTTTCCTTACCGTCGTGGAAGTCACGGACGATTTTTGATCCTACGATAACACCGTCTGATACAGCGTTAAAGCGTTTGATATCGTCTTCAGTTGACACACCAAAACCTGTGAGAACTGGAATGTCTGCATGGGCAGTCAAGTTAGCCAAGTGTTTGTCAAGGTCATCACGGTAATTACCAGTCTTACCAGTGACACCATTGATGGCAACGGCGTAGATAAAGCCTTCAGCACCATCAATCAACTGTTTTTGACGGTCAATACCTGTAGTCAAGCTCACCAGAGGCACGAGAGCAATATCACTGTCTTTCAAATAAGGGGTGATAAAGTCAGCGTGTTCATCTGGCAAATCAGGAATAATGAGCCCCTTGACAGATGTATCTGCCAGGTCCTTAACAAAGGCTTCAATACCATATTGATAAACTGGGTTGATGTAGGTCATGATAACCAAAGGCACCTGTGTTTTTTGTTCTTGAAGCTTCTTGATGATAGCTGTCAAAGTCACATCTTTAGCCAAACTACGTTGTCCTGCTAGTTCAATAACAGGGCCGTCAGCCACTGGGTCAGACCATGGAATACCGACTTCGATAGCTGAGACACCACTATTTTCCAAGAGAGCAATGGTCTCAAAGAGTCCGTCTAGGCCTTTAGCGTGGTCACCCGCCATGATATAAGGCACGAAAATACCGCGTTTACTGTCTTTGATAGCTTGTAGGTGTTTTGTTAGTGTTTTTGTCATGGTTTATTTCCCTTCTGCTTCAGCTTCGAAACGTTCTTTAACCTGCATAACGTCCTTGTCCCCACGACCTGAGAGGCAGACGATAAGGCTTTGGTCTGGCGACATCTTAGCTGCCACTTTTTGCGCAAGCGCAATGGCATGGCTAGACTCAAGGGCTGGGATAATTCCTTCCAAACGTGACAGAAGTTTGAAACCTTCGAGAGCTTCTTCATCTGTAATAGAGTCGTAAGTCGCACGTCCAATTTCGTTGAAATAACAGTGCTCAGGACCAACCCCTGGGTAGTCCAGACCAGCCGAGATAGAGAAGGCTTCCATGATTTGACCATGAGCATCTTGGAGGACATCCATAAGCGCTCCATGAAGAATACCTGGACGACCTTTGGCAAAGGTTGCGGCATGTTTTTCAGTATCAAGACCCAAACCAGAAGCCTCAGCACCATACATGGCTACTGATTTATCATTAACAAATGGGTAGAACATACCGATAGCATTTGAGCCACCACCGATACATGCCATCACAGCATCAGGCAGTTTACCGCCAGAAATCTCTGCGTATTGACGTTTGGCTTCACGACCGATGACAGATTGGAAGTCACGGACAATTTCTGGGAATGGTGCAGGACCAAGGGCAGACCCCATGATGTAGTGAGTGTCATCAATACCTGCTACCCAAGCACGAAGGGCAGCATTTACAGCGTCCTTAAGCACGCGCGAACCATCTGTAACACTGAAAACTTTGGCACCAAGCAACTCCATACGGAAAACGTTAAGCGCCTGACGTTTAACATCTTCCTCACCCATATAGATTGTACAGTCCATGTCGAAAAGGGCTGCGGCTGTCGCTGTTGCAACACCGTGTTGACCTGCACCAGTTTCGGCGATGATTTTCTTCTTGCCCATACGTTTGGCAAGCAAAACTTGACCAAGGGCATTGTTAATCTTGTGGGCACCTGTGTGGTTAAGGTCCTCACGTTTAAGATAAATTTGTGCCCCACCAATATGATCAGTCAAACGTTTAGCGTGGTAAAGAGGCGTCTCACGGCCCACATAGTTTTTGAGGAGATCATCCAATTCCGCTTGGAAACTTGGATCTTCCTTGGCCTCACGATAGGCCTTGTCCAATTCAATAACGGCTGTCATCAGCGTTTCTGGAACGAACTGACCACCGAATTTTCCGTAAAATCCTTTTGCATCAGGTTGTTGATATGTCATGCTTTCACTCTTTCTATAAATGCTTTAATCTTATCTAAATCTTTGTGACCATCTGTCTCGACACCTGAGGACACATCCAAGGCATAGGGCTGGAAAGTTTCCTTGGCCTCTGCCACATTGTCCACAGTCAAGCCACCAGCGATGAAATAGTCCTGCTCAATCTGCTTGTCAGCCAAGAGCTGCCAGTCAAAGGTCTGACCACTACCAGCAATAGGAGCATCAAAAAGAAGATAATCCGCCTGGCTCTTGACTTGAGACTCACTATCCGAAATCTGAATAGCTCTAATAACTGGTACTGATATCTTTGGAATCAGAGCTTCATCAAAAGTTCCATGAATCTGAACGATATCTAAGGGAACCTGATTAATCGCTTCTTCCAGCTCCTCAAGACTAGGTGAAACAAAGACACCGACGATTTTTGTCTGCCCTGTCACCCCTTTAGCCAGCCCGTGAGCTTGTTCAAGACTCACTTGACGCTTGCTCTTGGCGAACACAAAGCCAATGTAGTCAGCACCTGCTTCAACTGCAGTTGCTACTGCTTCTGGTGTCGACAGTCCACAAATTTTAACCTTTGTCAATTTGCAACTCCTTGACCTTTTCAGCCACATTGTCAGCCGTCATAAGGGCAGTTCCTACCAGAATCCCATTAAAATATGGGGCAACAAGGGTAGCATCCTGACCTGTGAAAATAGCTGACTCAGAAATATAAACAGGCTTGTCCTTGAAATGCGTTGATAACTCAAGACTGGTATTGATATCTGTCTCAAAAGTGACCAAATTACGGTTGTTAACGCCGATGATTTCGGCACCAATACGATGAGCCACTTCCAATTCTGGCAGATTATGCGTTTCAACCAAGACTTCCAAGCCAAGGCTAGTCGCAAAATCATAGAGCTCCTTGAGACGAGCTTCTGGCAAGGCCGCTACAATCAAGAGAATGACTGTCGCTCCCGCATTACGGCTACGCACAATCTGTTTCTCATCAATAATGAAGTCCTTAGCCAAGGTTGGAATAGCCACCTGTGACGAAATTTCTTTCAAATAGGAAATATCACCCTTGAAGAAAACCTCGTCCGTCAAAACAGAAATCATGGCTGCCCCATTTTCCTCATAGGTCTTGGCCTGATCCACAATATCCACATCCAGGTTAATATCACCCATACTTGGACTAGCTTTTTTCACTTCAGAAATAATTTGCAGCTTGTTTTGATTTGACTTGAGAAACTCATAAAGACGATAGGTCTGGCGCAAGGGCTGCAAATCTTCCATGACCAACTGGGCCACTTCTTTTTCTTTTTGTTCTAAGATTGTTGGGAGAAAGGCTTTACTCATACTTGTACCTCTTGGAGTTGACGAAGTTTAGCTAGGGCTGAGCCATCCGCAATCAATTGGCGAGCAAGCTCAACACCTTCTTTAATGGTCGCAACCTTACCATTGGCAAAGAAGCCAAGACCTGCATTAAGCACTGTTGTTTCAAGATAAGGACTGGCTTCATTTTTCAAGACACTAAGAAGAATCTCTGCATTTTCCTTGGCATCTCCACCTGTGATATCAGACAACTCAACCTTTTCCATACCCAAATCTTCATAAGTGAAGGTGTGCTGACTGATGTGACCATCTTCCAAAAGGGTGTAGGTGTTAGTGCCATAGAGAGCAGCTTCGTCCATATTGTCAGGACCTGTGATAATAACTGCACGTTTACGTCCCAACTGTTGGATAGCATTAGCAACAATCTCTTGCAATTCCACACGGTAGAGGCCCATAAGTTGTGTCTCAAGGTCAAGCGGATTAGCCAGTGGTCCGACTAAGTTCATAATCGTTGGAATCCCAAGAGCTTGGCGAGCTGGACCGATAAAACGCATGGCTGGGTGCATGGTTTGGGCAAAGATAAAGGCCAAACCAACCTCATCAAGTGCTTTAGATAGGGTTTCTGGTGACGCCGAAACATTGATTCCAAGGGCTTCAAGGACATCTGCCGAACCAGATTTAGAGGAAATCGAACGGTTACCAGCCTTGGCCATACGAATACCACCTGCTGCTAAGACAAAGCAAACCGTTGTTGAAATGTTAAAGCTATAAGACTGGTCCCCACCAGTTCCACAGTTACACATAGCATCTGTGAAGGTCTCAGGCAAGACCGTCGCATGTGATTTGAGGGCACGCACAATACCTGTGATTTCATCTGCTGTCTCTCCCTTAGTTTTGAGCCCCATAAGGAAGGCAGCGATTTGGCTTTCTGAGACTTCATTTTTGAGAATGCGGTCAAAGACTGCTTGGACTTGGTCTTGAGACAAGTCTTGTCGGTTTGAGATTTGTAGGAATATTTCTTTCATATCTGTTTTCCTTTTAAAAATGGTTCAAAGTTTTCTGATGCACGAGGAGATGTTCTGAGCGTAGACCAATTTAGTCAAAAGACTGACCAACTAGCCTGCAACGATTTTCACAAAATTTTCAACCATCTTGAGCCCATCTGGACTTCCGATGCTCTCTGGGTGATATTGCAAACCGTAAATTGGTAGCTCCTTATGTTGAATGGCCATGATTTCTTGATCATCAGTTGTGATAGCTGTCACATCAAAGCCCTCTGGCATTTGGTTAACAACGATGGAATGGTAACGCATGATTGGGACATCATTGTCAATATCCTTGAAAATTGGCGATGGCGTTTCAAAAGTAATATTGCTTTGTTTGCCATGCATGACATTCTTAGCCAAGCCAAGTTTACCACCAAAAGTTTCCGCAATAGCCTGGTGCCCCAAGCAAATTCCCATCATCGGTTTTTTACCAGCGAAATCCTTTATCAAGGCTTCCATTTTACCCGCATCAGCTGGCCAACCTGGACCCGGTGAAAAAACTAGCCCATCAGCTTTTTCTGCCTCTTCATAGAGAGTCTCATCATCGTTACGTAAGACTTTCACCTCTGTAAATGTCCCTAGGTATTGTGCCAAATTATAGGTAAAAGAATCATAGTTATCAACTAATAAAATCATTGGGCATCTCCTATTCTTGTCATAGCTTTCGCCTTGTTAATCGTTTCGTAAAATTCATTTTCAGGAACACTGTCATAGACAACACCTGCACCTGCCTGAACATAGGCTTTTTGATTTTTGAGAATCATAGTACGGATAGCAATGGCAAAGTCCATATCTCCTGTCGCAGACAGATAACCAATAGCTCCCGCATAAATACCACGTTTTTCTTGTTCAAGCTCATAGATACGACGCATAGCACGAATCTTAGGCGCTCCCGACACGGTTCCAGCTGGTAGGGTTGATTTAAGAGCATCTAGTGCTGTCAATTCAGGCAAGAGTTGCCCTTTAACCACACTGGTAAGGTGCATCACATAGCGGAAATACTCAACCTCCATATACTTGGTCACCTTGACCGTACCATTTTTAGCAATCTTACCAATATCATTACGCCCCAAGTCAACCAACATACGGTGTTCCGCAGTTTCTTTAACATCATGTGAAAGTTCATCCGCCAAGGCAGCATCTTCAGCATCATTGGCACCACGAGGGCGAGTCCCAGCAATCGGATTGGTGACCACCTCTCCATTTTTTACTGAAACCAAGCTCTCTGGACTAGCACCAATCACCTGATAATCTCCAAAATCATAGAAATAAAGGTAGTTTGATGGGTTGGTCACGCGCAAGTTACGGTAGTAATCCAAAGGGTCTCCCTCAAAGTCCGCTGAAAAGCGTTGACTAAGCACACATTGGAACATATCTCCCTCACGAATGAGTTTCTTAGCCTTAGCCACCATATCCATGAAGACCTCTTTTTCGATATGATTTGAAAATTGCAAAGCTTGCAAGGCCTGAGGTGTAAACTCGTTTGGCGCCTGAGTCTGTAGGCTCGTTACCACCTGCCCCAGAACTTGACGCACCGCATCGTTATCACGACCAGAGTAGATATTGTCCTCAACCACATAAACCTTTTCTTTTTTATGGTCAAAAATCAAATAAGACTCATAGATGAAGAAATGCATATCAGGTGTTCCAATCGTATCTTCAGGAATCTCACCGATATTTTCATAGAGACCAATCATATCATAGCCTGCAAACCCGATAGCACCACCTGCGAAAGGTAGGTCAGACTTGATGCCCTTAACTGTTACTTGGTCCAAGTATTCGAAAGGATCCTGATCAATCGCCTTACCATTTTCATAAAGAACACCATCCTTGAAGGTTACTTCAAAGACCGGATTGTAGGCAACAATAGAAAAACGTGCATTTTCCTTCTCACGAGGAATAGATTCAAGGATAACCTTATGTTCCCCCTGAACACGCATATAAGCCAAGATTGGTGTTAAGGTATCGGCTGGTAAAATTTTTCTCATAGTATTTCCTTTCAAACTGGTTTATCGAGAGTAATAAGACTGATACAAGACTCCTTTATAGGATGTATCGGCACCATTATTGTTCTTTATTCACTTTCTCTTCCAAAGCAATAAAGGCTTGAATCATGCTTCGCCAAACACTTTCAGCCACATCTGGCGATAAGCCAAGCTCTAGTGCCTCCTTGCGACGGTTAGCTATGACTTGAGCAACACGATCATTCGCCCGGACTGCGGACTTATCTCCTTTTGGCTTCAGCCGCCCTGCCTTTTCCACAAGTATTTGACGTTGGGCCAGGAGTCGAATTAACTGACTATCAATATTATCAATGTCACTTCGAATATCGTTTAATGCATCCATAATACCCAACCTTTCATTGAATAATGAAATAATACTTCTTTAAGGTAAATAGACCTTTAAAGATAAAAGTAAACAAAAAACCTCACAGAGAAAAACTCTGTGAGGGCATTAAATCTAGTTTAACACGGTACCACCTCAGTTAATGGTCTCAAAAAAACGACCATCATCTCTATCTCCTCTAACAAGGAGTTGCACGGTAAGGGGTGCCAACCGAGAAGAATATGTGTTGCCTTCTCATTATCATCCAATCAGCCCAATGTTCGCTCATCTCGATTACCTACTCACAATCACCGCAGGCTCCCTGAAAATCTAAGACCAGTTACTTTCTGATTTACTAACTATTGTACTCCTTTTTAAAAAGATGTCAAGAATTTTCTGTTAATTTTGACAATTTCAACGACCCAACTGACTTTATTTCTTACATTATATGGTATTTGCATCTCCTCAGGATATCTTATGAGAATATGTCAAGATACCTCTTAAACTAGGTTATCGATATTAAAACTAACTAATATCGTCGTTAGAGTTGTTATATCGAATCTTATTTAATCGAATTACTTGATCTGCTTGTTCCCAAATACCTGGATTATGGGTAGCAATAATAATGATACGATTTGGATTTTTTAGTGATCGAATTAAGTCCATAATTTCTTGAGCATTATCAGGATCCAAAGAAGCTGTTGGCTCATCAGCTAGTATGATAGGAGGATTTTTCAAAAAAAGTTTAGCCAGAGCAACACGCTGTGCTTCTCCGCCAGATAGTTCGTAAATTTTTTGATTAAGATTTAAATGTTCCAGATGAACATCTTTCATCACTTTTTCTTTGCATTCTTGAATATCATTCTTTCTGAGTTTCTTTCCTACCAACCCCAAATCCAGGTTGTAACTTATACTATCATTTTCAATAAGCCCAAAGTTTTGAAACAAATAACCCAAATAATCACGATAATAGACTTGAGATTTAATCTCTTTCAAGTCTGTATCATCATAAGTGACAGAACCACTATCATAAGTCTCTAGTTTTGCCAGAATATTTAAAAGAGTCGTTTTCCCAGAGCCACTTTCTCCGATAAGCGCATATATCTTTCCTTTATCAAAAGATAAATTTAAATCATCAAAAATAACTCGCTTACCAAAATATTTGCTTAGTTTCTTAATTGCAATCATATTACTTTCCTTTCAAAACACTGGCTGAAGTTCTACTCTCAGTAAGCGTCTGTTTGTATAAAATGGTAAACATGTTGATAATAAACAAGGAAACTATAAGTAAACTCATAATCAAATGATGAGTCAAGAAAATCAAAAACACAAGTGCAACACCTAAAACACAGATTTGTGAAAAAAGATAGTTAAAATGCACTTCTTCAAACCTCATACCAGATAATCGCTTGATAAAGATTTCTTTTCTAAATTGCTCAAAGTAAAGAAGGTTCATACTGTCAAATAAAAGTATAGAGGTCAATAAACCTAATAAAACACCAATTAATAGAAAAGCAAGGCGACTACGACTCTCTGAAAGAATCTTATAGTAGCTATTACGATTATTAGTCAAATAAGAAACCCACTGATAAACACCACCTTGTTTAAGTAAATCAATGCTATCCTTATAGCCCGTCATGTGTAGTCCTGAACCTACTTCTGTTCCCCAAAATAACTGACTACTTGGTGTATCTCCCATTGCTTCAGGAGTAGTCACAACAATAATAGGATCATTAAGGAATTGCATAGGTATGTCACTATCTGTATTGTACAAAAAACGCTTTTTCTTATCTTTTACGAATTCGGTAGAGACCGATACCTTAAATAAGTGATGACTATGAGGATTTAGACTACGACTTGAGAAACCTGACATATATTCTGAATATATACTCTCTAACTCTTTCCTACTACTCTTCAACTTCTCTGGAATTATTAATCCAAATTCGCCACGCTTAAGTTTTTTCATTTGTGCTAAAAATTCATCGGAGACACCAACATTTTGCTTTTCCAAGTAATTAGGTGAAACATAAATGGTATTCCCATTAGGTACATAGTCTGTTATTTTAACCCCATTAGCTATATTTGATACTAAGAACTGACGTAAATTTGTTTTTACAAATAGCCCTTTATCATCCTTTAGAGTACGATTTGCGAAGTCATACCAAGACTTATTCTGTTTTTCTTCTTCCTTACCTTGTGTAAAGGCAGAGCTATAACTATAAGATAGCTGGTAGTAATTTCTATTTATAGACCACTCTTCTTTAGCACTATTTAATTGCACAAAATCTTGATAACTATTCAACAACGTACCTACAGTAATACCAACAACTACAATTGCAACGAATTGTCCAAAGAACATCACTCCTAGAAGTCTTCTTAAGGGGAGGCGCCCTCTCATAACTTCAACTAAAGAAGTTGCTTTTAACCCTAGTAGATATATTAAACTTAACCCAAGAGAAATAAAACATAGCGCAAAAAAATATAAAGTTACTCCTGTAAAATAAAGTAATATAGGCAAAGATTGCAAAATCCGAAAATGCCACAAACCTACTCCCCCAATAAGAATAGATAAACAATATGCAATCAATAACTGCCTAGCATCAACGATAAATGATGATAACATTACTTTCATCATGCTTTGCCCTGAAACAAGCTTGATTCCAGCATCCCTTAAATCCTTTATTCGGTAAATCAATACTAGTGAAGCAAAGGTCAACAGAAATAATGCGAAACTAATAAGTGAAACCTCATTCAATAATATTGTTAAAAGCAAAGACAATATTGAATAAGAAGAAAAATCAACCGCATTATAGCCAAGCTGACTGAATGTCGAGATAAGTTCTGCTCCCTTTAAATCACCTGAGACAATTAGATAGTTACTAACTATATCACTGCCTTCAGCACTCTCCTGAGAAGCCCTTTTTAAATTAGAAGGTGGAGAAACGTGTCCGTAAAACTGATAACGAAAATCTATTTCACCCTTTTCATTTGGTTGAACAATCCGTCTAGCAATTAAGCTATTATGCTCATTAGCTAAATTAGTTAAAGCATCTGTTACTTCCTTACGATTAGATACCTTATGATCAGTCAAAGCCTGACCAGTCACATCTACAGCATTATAACTCGAAAAAGATATTTGCTGATTTTGTTGAACAATCATTGTGACTAAGTAGCAAGAAAACAGGATAGTCGAGATGAATATAAAAACACGTTTCATACAAACCTCCTAAACGGAACAATTATATATCTTTGTATTGAAATAAAGTTTACGGTCGAAAATGGAACCATTACAAGGAAACAAAAACTAGGTTGACATATTACATTCAACCTAGTCACCGTTACTTAATTAATTATAGTTATAGTAAAAGGCAGCCTGCTCGCCAAAAGACGTTTTAATAAAAGCATACGAAGTCTGACCGGCATAAGCATAGGCCTTACTAGATTTAGAGGTCCAACGACTAACTACAGTTGAACTATGATATTTCGAACCATGATAGTAATTCGAAAAAGCACCACCGTTAGAAGCCCCGTAAGTCCAAACACCACCACCTGGATACTGCGTAGCTGCAACAACTCCAGACAAAGTCCCAAAAGAAGTCACAGCAAGAGCCAAAACCATTAACGATTTCATATTTTTTCTCATAAGTATTCTCCTTAAAGTAATTGCGATGAAGGAAATAAAATGACATAAACTATGCATAACATTTCTAAACCTTCAGAAGTCAACTGTTACATTAAGTAAACGCTTACTTTTAAGGCTATTATATACAGTTTTTTTGTTTTTATCAATACACTTTTGGTATTTTTGTAAGAATTAATATCTTTACTATACAAAAAAGCCCCCAAAGGGACTTCTTGGTTTGATAAACAACGGCAGGGTGACAGTCCTGCATCTCTTTCAGACCCGAAGGTGCGGCGGCTGCCTCTTCCGCCCTCGTTGTTACTTCTTAATTATATTATATCACATTTTCTTAGCTCTACCAGCATTTAGATAGTTTTTCAGCTTAGAATCTTTAATCACAAACATGGTACGGACATTAAGTTTATCACATAATCTGACAGCTACCAAAACATTACCATCAATACGTTTGATGTATTCCAAGGACTGGCCATTAGGATGGCGACCGATATAGTCCGGATGAGCAATAATCTCTGGAATACGTTCATAGGTGGCATCAAAATCACTGAATTCCTGGCGATGTTTTTCCATATGCTTCTTACGTTGTGTAGACAGCGTGATTTCTTCACCAGGCTTGTAATCCAAATCAAAAGCTTTAATAACTTTTGGTGTCAAGTACCCTACTATTTTCATGCTTCTATTGTACCACACCTCATACACATCAAGGCTTTTCCTACTGTTCAGCTATCAAAAAACTCAAGCCTGTTACCAAGCTCGAGTTTTGCTTTATGCTTTTTGGAAAGCACCTTGTTTATAGCTAATCCAGAAGAAAAGCGGTGTACAGATAGCCATTGCGACCAGATAGATTGGCAAGGTATAGCTATTAAGTGTCGAAATCTCAATCACATCTCGAAGATAGTAAGAGCTAATCAAGAAGCCAAAGACTGAGTAGATAATCAAGGCCACACGCCCCTTATTCAACGGAATACAAGCACGAATAACGGCAAGGACACCCGTTGATCCCATCATATAATAAGACAGCGTCAGCATATCCGTATTGCTCATGCCAAGATAAACCTGAGAGAGATGGAAAATAAGAACACTGATAACCAGCATCAAGGCATTAGGAATAGACAACTGGAGCGAACGTCTGAGGAAATGTTTCTCAACAGGACGAATATTACGCTCAAAGGTTAAAATAAACGGTGGAAAACCTTCGATAAATTGACCCGCCAAAGTCATCTGAACTTGAATAAAAGGGAAGACCAAGAGGTACTCTGCCTTACCAAAAACAACACTGGCAATACAGATAAGCCCCAAAAGGAAGGAATAAACAGTTTTAATGAGGAAAATCGGTGCAATGTGGGCAATATTATTAACCACACGGCGTCCCTCAAATAGAATTTCAGGAATGTCCTTAAACTCAGAATCCATAAGCACCAAGTTGGCAATCTGACGTGTTGCAGGATCTCCCTCTGCCATAACAATCGAACAATCCGCTTCACGCAGTGCCAAGATATCATTGACACCATCACCAGTCATAGCTGTCGTATGCCCATTGGCATTAAGGGTTTGGATTAACAACTTTTTCTGGTGCGGAGATACACGACCAAAAATCGCAGTATCCTCAGCCAAAGCCTCCAACTCCTCATCGCTGACCTTAGAACAGTCAATATAACTTTGATAGTCGGCAAAACCAGCTTGATGAGCAATATGAGAAACCGTCACTGGATTGTCACCAGAAATAATCTTAAGCGTCACATCTTCTGAACGCAGGTATTCCAGAGTTTCTGCAGCATCCTCACGAATAGGATCGGCAATTTCAAGTAAAGTCAAAGCCTCGACGTCATTCGGCAAAATCATGGTCTCTGTATCAACACCTGACTGACTCCAAGCCAAAATCAAAACACGAGACCCTCGTGCCTGAGCCTGATCGACTGCTTTGGGATTTTCCTTAAGAAGCATCTCAGGTGCTCCCAAAAAGAGAGTTCCAAGCCCATTAACGCTCACAGCACCCCATTTACGATCGCTTGAAAATGGAATAACATCACCTACCTGATAATGATGTTCCAGACCCTCATAAGCATTTCGAATAGCCTGAGCTGTTGCATTTTTATCCTTGCTATGTTGCATATAAGCCGCAAGCAAACGCTCCAACTCCTCTTTCGTAAAACGCTCTGACAGTAGTTCCAGACCTTTAACTGTCATCTTTCCTTGTGTAATCGTCCCCGTCTTATCTAAACAAAGCACGTCTACACGGGCCAAGGTTTCAACAGAGTACATCTCCTGCACCAGGATATGTTTCATCCCAAGTTTAATGACAGCCGTCAAAAGAGATGTAATAGTCAAAAGGGCAATTCCCTTAGGCAACATTCCCAGAAGGGCTGTCGAACTGGTAACTACCGACTCTTGAAGGGAGAGCTGTTTAATCAAGTAAGCCTCAAAAAAGAGCGCAAGCCCAAACGGTATGACAATCTTTCCCGTAAACTTAGCAATCTTGTCCATATTATAAAGAATACGGGACACGATTGGCTTATGATTCTTGGCCTCTAGCATGAGCTTGTTAGCGTAATTGTCCTCGGCTACATGAATGACTCTGGCATAGACCTGACCACTCACAAGATAAGAACCGGAGAGCAACTCCTTCCCATCTTTCTTTAGAATGTGATCACTCTCACCAGTCAGCATGGCCTCGTTAAGCTCGGCTATCCCATCAACAACCACGGCATCACTAGGAACCTGCTCACCCGCAGACAAGAGCATGACATCATCCAAGACAATATCCTTAGGATCAATAGAAACAAGCTGTCCATCACGCACCACACGAATCTGATCCTTATTCATGAGATTGAGCTTATCAATCATGCGACGGGCACGCAACTCCGTCATCATCCCCGTAAAGGCATTAAGCACAATAATCCCAAAGAAAAAAAGATTAGACCAAGCCTGAACAGCAATCAAGGCCACAAAGATTGCAAAATTGAGCACATTAAAAGAGTTAAAGACATTACGCCTAAAAATCTCCCAATTGCTGGAGCCAGTTTTTGCTTTAAAATGATTTGTTTTACCGGCATCTATCCGCCGCTTGACCTCCACCTGCGTCAAGCCTTGTAACTGTTTTTTCATAACTTTCATAGTAGCATAAAAATGAGGTGTTTTCAAAGGTTAGCCGTCATGAATAGCCAGGAAATAGACCTTTTATATCGAACCGCTCTCCCGACTATTTAACTCAACCTAAACTACTTTCAAATAGCAAAGGTAGGAGTCCCTACAAAACACTTCTATGCTATTTTATTCTCTAATTAAACCTACTTTGATATATTAAATTAAACAACCACTGAAGATTGAATAATGGTTTTGGCTGAGCATCAATCACAGGTTGAACAGTTTCTCTAATTTCTTTTTGGACTTTTCGTTGATTATATTTAATATTGTGATAACGTTTGTCAAAAGCATCTTGGATAGAAAAATTACGATTAAGAAGATACATATCATCTGACTCCGAATGAAAAAATAGAGTATCACCTGTAAGATCTAATACAGACGTTTTAGTTCCTTTTTCTCTAGTTATAGCATACGACCCATCATCATCATAACTAATACCATCTATTTCCGGTGTATAGGCCCAACCCATATTCTCCATCAGCATAATGATGTCGGGCTCTGTTCCCTCCTTATGAGGAATATGCTGAGCATAATAAACAGAGTTAGATTTTAAATTAATAAAGGTAAATAGGCTCATTCCCATGACTGTAACCAGCCCTAAAAATAGTCCTACAAAAATCCCTAAAATATTGCTTATTTTCATTGTCATCTTCTCCTTCCTCTTCTACGACCAAACAATTTCTTGACTGGATTAACAACAAACCATTGTACACTATTTTTAACAAGTCTCATAATTTAAGGATTGGTGGCTTTGTAACTGATCTAACATTTTTATAAACAAGAAAAAATTAAGTCTTAACAAATTCCTCCAATACTTCTCCTCAGTACAAAAATGTTGTTGTTGATCAAAAAGCTAAATTCATGAGTGAACAACTGGATGTTGAGATTAATTTAGACAGGAAGAAGCATGCAAAAAAGTTCTTAAAGCCCGCCAAAAAAAGGCGAGGCTAAATCTAAGAAACAATCAACGACTAATCCAGATAGTGGTTGATTTCACAAGGGAGAACACAAGGAAGTCTTCGCTTATAATGCTCAGGTAGCTTGTGATAAACATGGTTGGGCCTTGGCTTATACAGTTGAAGCAGGTAACATCCATGATAGTCAGGCCTTTCCTGCTCTTTTCGCCAAGTTAGAACCCTTCTCCCCTGAATTCATTATTGCGGATTCAGGCTACAAAACACCTAGTATTGCCAAGTTTCTTTTAGAAAAAGGTATTACGCCAGTATTTCCTTACACTAGGCCAAGAGGTAAGAGAGGCTTTCTACGTCCTAGAGACTTTGTCTATGACGAGCATTTTGATTGCTATCTTTGTCCAGAGAACCAGGTATTAACTTACCGTACAACGACACGTGAAGGTTATAGAGAATATAAAAGTAATCCCAAAATTTGTAAGAACCTGTCCCTTGTTAGCGATTTGTACTGAAAGTCGCCAGCACCAAAAAGTTGTTGTGCGTCATATTTGGAAAGATGCCCTAGAAGTCTGTGAAGATATCCGTCATCAAAGTGGGATGAAGGAACGGTACCAACACCGGAAAGAAATGATAGAACGTTTATTCGGAACAGCTAAAGAATATCATAACTTGCGTTATACTAGAAAAAAGGAAAGTCCAAAATGGAAGATAAGGTTGGGCTTACTTTGGCATGTCTAAATATCAAAAAATTGGTAAAAATAATGGTAGGGAAGACCTGTTATTTTATCCAAATACCTCAATATTATTGGATTATGGGAGAATTAAGTGTGAATATAAAAAAAGACAAACATCAAAAACGATGTTTGTCTTCATTCTGAATCAGAATTTTAATAAGAATTCTGATTTTTTATGCAAATCCATTTAAAAGCCAAAGGGTGTTTAATTATTATTTATTAAAATATAGATAAATATCACTTGATTAGTATTTGTTAAGTAGGAGTGTTTAATTCAAACGACCTCATTATAATGGTTGTCACATACATTAAAACAATAAAAAATTTAAAAAAGATTGAAAAATAAAAATAACATGTTATAATTATAGCGTCTATATGAATAGAGAATATTGGTAGTAGTAACTTGAAGCCAACTTGATTGTAATCTTTCAACTCTTTTAGGGAGAGTTTTATACGATTACGTGTTGGTGCTTGGTACTATATGATATGGTATTGGGATAGGGTTATCATACCGATATTTTGATTTGTAAGATAGGGGTAGAGCGTAAGTAAAGGGGACGCTCTTTAAAATGGGGAGAAGTTTTTATGAAATATATGTAAATTAGCAATACTGCTGGATTCAAAAACACTTTTATTAGCAAAGCGTTTTTTCTCCTGCAGTTTTTTTATTTATTAAATAGTGTATTTTTAAATTCGGTGGAGAAGACTAGAAAATCTCAAAACAATTGATATCCTTGGATGATATGACTTAGTTTTCTTGTCTTACTTCTTGAATTTTATACGTAATGATAGTCTTTTTATTGAGACCTTTTTCTTTATCTACTTTACATCATTTGCAAAACAAGACCAATAGCGAGGGCATTCCCTTTAATGCTTTTGGAGAAAGGATAACTCATTTTCCTTTTTATTGGGGATAATAAAGTGATAATGTAGAGTCTTATTTGTCAATATTATATTGATTTCGTATAGGTCATAGGGGGGATCTTACGGGAAAATTAAATATTATGGTTGTCTTTGGGACAAGACCAGAGGCAATTAAGATGGCGCCGTTAATTCTTGAGTTGAAAAACATCAAGAAACCATTAATACTATTACAGTAGTCACAGCTCAACACCGTCAAATGCTTGACCAGGTTTTGGAGACTTTTGAAATAGTTCCTGATTATGATTTGGATATCATGGGAAAAAAATCAATCACTTCAGGAAATTACTTCTAAAATTTTGGCTAATTTTGATCCAGTTGTTAAGAAAGAACAACCTGATTTGGTTTTAGTTCATGGTGATACTACAACAACTTTTGCTGCTGGATTGGTTGCATTTTACAATAAAGTAAGTATTGGTCACGTTGAGGCTGGGCTTAGAACTTATGACAAATATTCACCATATCCAGAGGAAATGAATCGTCAGGTGACGGTTGTGACTAATTCTATCCATCATGCTGTTAAGCTGATAGATCTCGGTATTAGTACTAGGATTATTGGTGGTAAGGTTAAACATTCAACAGATGCCTCTATTGGAAGTACAGCTCTGGAACAAATCAGACAACTGAATTTTGATTGTGCTTTCATTGGTGCTAATGGAGTTGATGCCAATTATTTCACAACGCCAGATATGGAAGAGGCGGTCATTAAACGAACAGTGATAGCTAATGCGCAAAAAGCCTATGTTCTAGCTGATGCCTCTAAACTTGGTCAGGTTACCTATGCTAAGGTAGCCGAGGTTGAGAAAGTAACCATAATCACAAATGCTTCGGAAGAAGGGCTCCTTAAATAATTAAAAGAGAAAACGAGGGTTATTGAAGTATGATTTATACTGTGACGCTAAACCCATCAATCGACTTCATTGTTCGTATCGACAAGGTAGAGATTGGTGAAGTTAACCGTATAGAGAGTGATGATAAATTCGCTGGCGGTAAGGGTATTAATGTCAGCCGTATTCTACAACGTTTAGGAATTGACAATACTGCTACGGGCTTCATCGGTGGTTTTACAGGACGTTTTGTTACAGACAGTTTGGATGCTGAAGGTATTAAAACTACTTAGAATGGTGAGGCTGTAATGGTATTAGGAAAAGTAAGTGATTTTTTAATCAAGCATCAAAGATTGTTAACGTACTTAAGTACTTTTGCTGCGTTAATGTTATTAATGCGCTTAGTGTATGATGATGTTTTGGTTGACCATGATAATCCTATCGTTTTAGCAATCTTTATAGGAATACTAGTTCTTTGGACCCTAGCATCTTACCTTAATCGAAGACAGCATATGCTATCCCACTTTATCTTACAGAGTTCGAAACTTATTAACGTCTATGCTGTAGACTTAGATTATCGTTTTATTGCGGTTAATAAGAATAATATTCGGCTCATGGAAGAAATCTTTTATTTCACTCCCAAAATTGGTGACTTTCCAATGAATTATCTTAATAGTGAAGATGCTGCGCGTTTAAAAGCAAATGTTGATCGTGCGAAAAAGGGTGAAACATTTATATTTATGGATACTATTAAGACAGGCGACAAAACGCTTTACTGGCAAAATATGTATTCTCCCATTTATAACAATCGCCAAAAAGTGATTGGTGTTTTTTGTTTTGTTCTTGATGTTACAGAGCAGAGACTTCATGAACTTGAAATACAGAGGATGGCATACGAAGATGTTTTAACACGGGTTCATAATCGACGATATATTGAGCTTGCTTTTGAGGAATGTCTGACACGTAAAGAAGAACAAATTACGGTTATTATATCTGATTTGGATAAATTCAAGGAAGCAAATGATACCTTTGGACATGCTACGGGAGATAAGATTCTAATTGAATTTGGTGATATTTTAACGAAGATAATGCCTGAAAGTGCTGTAATAGCAAGGTTAGGTGGAGATGAATTTGCGGTTTTACTCCCTGGAGTTTCTGAAAATCAAGCTGAATTTTTAATAAAACTTGTTCAAGCAGAAATGACTCTCAAAGATATGGGGATTACAGCATCTTTAGGTGCTTATACGGACTCTTATCAATCACATAAAAACTTCGTTGATTTTTTTGCAATAGCTGATAAGAAAATGTACGAAATTAAAAGTCAGAAAGGAGAACGTCGATGATGTTTCAAGATGTTGTTATTGTCATTCCTGCCTATGAACCTGATGACCGTTTGTTAGAACTTTTGAAAAATATTCGGGATAAGGAAAATCAAATGTTTGACATTATTCTAGTCGATGACGGTAGTGGAGCTGATTTTGCACCGTTATTTGCAATAGCGCAGAGTAACTATGCATGTCATTTACAAAGACATGCTGATAATAAAGGAAAAGGTCGTGCTTTAAAAACGGCTATTTCATATACTTTGGACAATTTCCCTAATGCCAAAGGAATTGTGACGATTGATTCTGATGGTCAACACACCTACGAAGACATGATGAAATGTTTGGCTGAATTTTTGCAACATCCTGATAGTTTGGTGCTGGGTGTTAGAACATTTGAAAAATCTGTTCCTTTACGTAGTAAATTTGGAAATTTATTGACAAGAGACGTCTTGGGGGCTATGACAGGTGTGCACGTTTCTGATACGCAAACGGGACTTCGTGTGATTCCTATGTCATGGTTGCCAAAACTCTTAACCGTGGAGGGTGAACGGTATGAATTTGAGATGAATATGTTACTTGAGGCAAAAGAGGACAATATTCTGATTTGTGAAGTTGGCATTGCAACGATTTATTTGGATGAAAATCAGTCGTCGCATTTTGATGCGATTCGTGACTCGATTAGAATTTACAAGGTTTTCTTCAAGTACATTTTTTCATCATTGTTTTCCTTCTTGGTTGATATTGTTGCTTTTACGATTTTAATTTCTTTGTTTAATGGATTGAGTTTTAGTGCGGTGACGTTAGCTTCGATTTTAGCGCGTGTGATATCATCTGTTGTTAATTTCACCCTGAATCATAAGGTGGTCTTTAAACAAGGTCAATCAAATAGTGCGATAAAATACTTCACTTTGGTGGTAGTACAGATTGTTTTGTCAAGTTTATTGGTAACAGTTCTAGGAAATGCCTTGACGACGCTGCCAATTTCATTGGTGAAGATTTTAGTTGACGGTACACTTTTCATTGTCAGTTATTTTGTGCAAAAACATTTGATTTTTAGTGGAGGTGAGAATGAAGACTAGTAAGAGGATACTCTATTTCGTTGCATTTGTAACGACTGCCTTTTATTTAACTTGGCGTTTGGTGGCGACTATTCCGTGGCATGATTCATGGTTTGCGCTGATCTTTGGGATTTTATTGTGGGGAAGTGAGGTAGTTTCAGCCATTACAGGCTACATTCTCATTTGGAATAAGCAAAAGGACTTTGAGCTTGAAAAGCCTGAGATTGCTAAGGATCGTTACCCAGATGTGGATGTTTTGATTGCAACGCATAATGAGGATCCAGAGTTGCTTTATAAGACGATTAATGCCTGCACTTTTATGGAATATCCTGATAAGTCTAAGGTGCATATCTACGTCTGTGATGATACCAATCGTCTAGAAGTTGCCAAATTGGCTGATGAGCTTGGTGTTGGTTATTTTGGTTTGGCGGATAATAAAGATGCCAAATCAGGAAACTACAATAATGCTTTACGTCAGACGTCATCACCTTTGGTGGCGACATTTGATGCGGATATGATTCCTTATCGTGAATTCCTGTTGGAAACTGTGCCTTATTTTGTTGAACAAGTTGAGGCTTATGAAAATGGTGACGATTATGATAAGTCAAAAGTTGGTTTGATTCAAACGCCACAAAGTTTTTACAATGCTGATATTTTCCAATTTAACTTGTTTTCAGAATCAACCTTACCAAACGAACAAGATTTCTTTTCCAAAGAAATTAATGTTTGCAATAATTCGCACGGTGCAGCGGTTTATACGGGGTCTAATACGCTTATTTTCCGCAAGGCGATTGAAGATGTTGGTGGTTTTCCGACAGATACCATTACGGAGGATTTCGAGCTAGGTGTTCGGATGAATGCGGCTGGTTATGTAAATTATTCGACGAAAAGTCCAATGGCTAGCGGGTTAACGCCAACAGATTTGAAGAGTGTCCTCAAACAGCGCGCGCGCTGGGGACGTGGCGTTATTCGCAGTAGCTACAATATGAATATCTTCTTTAATCCCAAATTGACAAAGGGGCAAAGAATTATTTATATTAATGGCTATCTTTATTGGTGGTCTTTCTTTAGACGGTTATTGTATATCTTGGCACCGATTTTATATACAGTTTTCCATGTGCGTGTGGTGGTGTCAAATATCTGGCTACTGTTCCTATTCTGGTTGCCAAGTTACGCATTGACACACTTGTCAATGCGAGAAGTCTCAAAACAATACCGAACACAGGTTTGGGGAGAAATTGTGGAAACGATTTTTGCTCCGTATTTGTTTATTCCCATGATGTTGGAGTCCTTTGGCATTAGCGATAAAAAATTTAAGGTGACACGTAAGGGAAATGATACGTCGTGGACGTTGTACCTTTATGCGCTTCCTTATCTTGTTTTATGGGGATTAGCCGTTTATGGTTTGGTGACTTTTAACTATGGAAAATTTGGTTCAGAGCTTTTTTATGGAAGTATTATCAGTTTTTGGTTGATTTATCATATCATCAATTTGACCTTTGCGATTTTCTGTGCGCTTGGTCGTCCGATTTATCGCTCAAGTGAGCGTTTTACTGTTGATGAAGCTATGGTTATTGAGGTTGATGATGATTCTTACCAAGTGAGAGTCTGTGATATTTCAGAAACGGGGATTTCATTCTATACGGATTTACCATTGTATTTGCCAAAAGAAAAAGAACTGACGCTTAATTTGCAATCACGTGATTACCATGCGAGGGTAAAAGGTCATGTTGTTCGTGTTTTTGCGATTGATAATGGTTGGCGCTACGGCGTTCAATTTTCAGAAATTCCTGAAGCTGATAAGCGCGAATTTTATCAGTACATTTATGACCGCATTAATCACAATCTTCCGAAGGAAAAAGACCCTTGGATGACAACATGGGATGATTTATTTGAGAACTTTAGTCAACGTTTCCAAAATAATGAACGTCCTGTTTCAGCCTATGACCAAGTAGCTTTTCCGAAAGTTCGTGTTAATGAAGAGGTTCAGGTTGCTGGAAAAAAATGCCAGCTTAGAAAGACAGATTATTATTACATGACATTTTCTGGAAAATTGACAAATCCTAAAAAAGAACCGAATGTCGCATTTACCTACAAAGATTTGCCAATTCAGTTGACTTTTGTGTCCTATGATATTGATAGAGACGAATCGCTTTATCGAGTTACCAATTTAGCGGATTTGGATAGCTTACCTGCTTTTAAAGCCTTAGCAAATGAATGGAGAGGGAGAGTATGATTAGTATTGCTAGATTACTGTTGTTCTTTGTGATTACCATGGGGTATAATGCCTTTTTCCGTAATACTGTGAAGATGAATCGCAGTCTAACATGGGTGTTTACATTTTCAGTCATTACATTGGTATTGTACCTTGGTAGTTTGTTAGGCTTTATGTTGCAAACCGTGTATGCCATTTCTGTTTTGGGCTGTCTTTTGAGTCTTTATTATCTTTGGGCGGTATGGAAAAAGAAATATCGCTTTAGGAGACTTGATTATATTGCGCTTGGAATGATGGCTTATTTGCTTTTGTTTGGAATAACGCTCTGGCATTCACCGCTTTTACATTATGATAATTTTACGCATTGGGCAACGATTGTAAAATTTTTCCATATCAATAATGCTTTGCCAACACAGCAGGATACGATTATTAGTTATTATACCTATCCTGTTGGAAGTTCACTTTTCATTTATTTTTTCACGACTATCGTAGGCTTTTCAGAAGGTAGTATGTTGGTCGGGCAATTCTTCTTGATTGCTTCCAGTCTTTATGCCATGTTTGCGGCACTTCGTGATGATCGACGTGTCTTAATGGTTAGCATGATTTTTGCTTCGTTTGCTGTTTTTAATACGTTCAACGTTGCTATTCGATTAAATAATTTGCTGGTTGATTTTCTGCTTCCGGCCTTGGCCTTGGCAGCCATAGCAGGTTGTTTTGTCTATCGTAATCGTTTCTGGCTTTTGTCGCTAAATACGGCGGTAATTCTTGGATTATTAAGTATCGTCAAAGTAAGTGGACTTTTCTTTGTCGCTCTCGTTTTAGTAGTTTATGTGGTTTGTATTGTGCGTTTACTTGTTCGTAAAAGAGCACGTTTAAAAGCACTAGTGCTGCTCATAATGACCTTGCTAGTCAGCTGTCTTCCTTTTGTTATTTGGCAAAAGCATGTGACGGATAATTTCCCAAATGCCTCAAGTGCCAAGCATGCGGTGTCCATGTCAGAACTTGATCAGGTATTGACTGGAAATCTGTCAGGCGACCCACAAAAAATTATCACTCTTTTTGTCAAATCGGTGTTTACGTTTGACAGTTTGGCAAGCAATGGAATTTTGATAATCAATCTGATTATGCTGATTGCCTTTATTGTGATTGGCATTCGTTTGAAATATAAGAAATTTGTCTTGTTGACTTGGGGATTTGTTGATATTTCGATTGTGACTTACTATATTGGCATTTTACTCATGTATCTGACAGCAATGCCGACTGATGAAGCGTTAGAATTAGCAGGATTTGAGCGCTATGCTTCGAGCATCGTTATCTTTGCTTTTGGTTGTTTGACCATGGCTTTAGCATGGGTAATGGACAAGTGTCTGTATGAAAAAATCATTAGTAAACGTAATGCTAGGTCTTACAAGAGCTTATTTAATAAACACTTGTACCAATACGCGAGCCTTGTTTTGACAGTTTATGCCATTGGAATGTTCTTGTCAGAAAATAATAGCATTGTTTACAATAACAATCAGGAAACAAACAAGGTCGTAAAAGAAATTCATCAGTTTACTGGAAGTCAGAGTAATTCGTCAACGGATAGAATTTTGGTTGTAACAGCAGATAAGGAGAATGTAGATAATTATTTTGTCCAATATGCTAGTCGTTATTATCTGTGGGATGTCAATGTTGATGCCAGAGAAAATTTTGTGTCGGTTGACCAAGAATTTTTAGATTTAATGGCATCATACAGCGACAGCGCAACAAGTTATTACCTCAGCAATGAAAATATCGATACTAGAGATGGTTCCAATTTAACAGACGATGACTTTATTGCACTCTTAAAAACGTATGACGAAGTCTTGATTTTAGATGACCATTATACGTTTAATGCCTTGACGAAAAAACTATTTGGTCGGACATATTCCCCAGGATTGTATAAAGTATCAGATATTCTTGCTGGAAAAGGGTAAGTTTTCTAGCTTTATCAAGCATAAGTCTTGATATTTCAAATAAAATATTCTATTACAACAAAAAATATGTAGAAGGAGGCGGAGTTTGTGACTTCGCCTCTTGTGGTGCTCAAAAGACTTTCTTGAACATTGGAGAGGAAGCTAAGATAAATCCGTTTGAATTATCTGCTCTAATCATCACACAAAGCGAGGTCCTTAAAGGATGCAATCCACGTTCCACACACTCAACACTAGTATAGAAAGATCTCATATCCACAAAAGCAATATTTTGCACTTGATGAAAAGTAATCTTTGTCAATAGATTCATCCAAAACAATAAACCGTTGTTGTTCTAATATCGATTTTGAATCTTCTTGAATCTTACCTCTTTGTAAAGCTATAAAAATAGCAGCAATATTGTTCCCTTGATTACCATCACGATGGCAAATACCTTTTAAGTGACAACCCAAGTATAGATACTTTTTTATACCAAATTTCATTCAGGTGTATTTTCTGTTTTTAGTTCATTTTATCTTCTTCAAAGTGACCAACACCGTCTTCAACAACAAATATACAAGTCACATCAATACTTTCCCCTTCTTCACTATAATAATTACCGCGTATTTCATAGATTCCATCAGAAAATGAGCCTTTGGGCAAAGATAAGAGTTTCGTTTTAAAATAATCAATATGCTCTCTCGAAAATGACTTGCTAGCGTTAGGATCAAGAGAAGCAAAAATACAATCCAAATGAAGACTCACTGCTTTACTCTTCATTAAATTTTTAGGTCTAATATTATAAAAGCCAGCCGCTTCAAAGTCTCCATTATCACGATTCCTGACTGCCTGTGAAAGAATAGTAGCGTAGATTTTTTCTCTAGATACTGGCTCAAACTTATAACTATAATCAAACGTCACTTGTCTGTCAAATAGTTTATTAATTTTATTGGCAACATCTTTTTTGATTTCATCTTCTTCTCGTTGAAAACCTGGTCTCATTTTATAAACATCTAACAAGAAGCTAAACTCGTTAAATTTGACAGTATCAAACAAGTCTTTTTCTTTGTCATTGAGCAATGCTTCGATCTTTGTAGATAACGGAGGATAAAAATCTGAAATATGCTCCCCATTATATTCTCGTATATCTGCTCTCAGATTCTCATCTAAAAAATATCCATCAGAAAATCTCTCAGTATAATTCACTTCAACAACAGTACCGTGAAATGCTTCAATTTCTTTATATGTTCTAATTACTTTTACATTACCTTTAAGACCAAGCGATTTAAATCCTTGTACGACATTATTACTCCACTGATGCCCTTTTCCACAAAAAGTCACTACTACAAAGAAAATTAAACTCACAATGGCAACTATTCCAATAATTGTATATCTTTTCGACTTCATGTCACTGTTGCCTCCCACTATATTAATTTATTTTTCAAGGTCCCCCATTCCATAACTCTTCTAAAATCATTATACTATATACAAACATTTTTCACTCATCCTCTTCAAATGAAAAATTAGATTACTTGAAACTGACTATCAAAAGTGAGATTTAAGTAAAACATCCTAGTCCCACATCCTTATAATTTTCAATTCTACTACTTTTTATTTCGGAAGAATTAGCACCTATCCTCTAACCGTAAAAAAACACTTTGCAAACTGCAAAGCGTTTTCGTTTATACTTTTAACTAGCGTAACTATATAGACTTCACAAGCATAATCAATCTTACAAAATGCTTCTATGCTTCTTATTCTCTAATTAAACCTACTTTGATAAATTAGATTAAACAACCATTGAAGATTGATGAAGGGTTTTGGTTGAACATCAATCACAGGTTGAACAGTTTCTCTAATTTCTTTTTGGACTTTTCGTTGACTATACTTAATCTTATGATAATGTTCATCAAAAGCATCTTGGAGAGAAAAATTACGATTAAACATATAACTTTCACCTGAGTCCGGGTAAAAGACTAGAGTACCATCTGAAAAACCTAATACAGACGATTCTGTTCCTTTTTCTCTAGTTATAGCATACATCCCGTCCTCATCATAGCTAATACCATCTAATTCCGGTGTATAAGCCCAACCCATATTCTCCATCAGCATAATGACGTCTGGTTCTGTCCCCTCCTTATGAGGGATGTGCTGAGCATAATAAACAGAGTTAAATTTTAAATTAATAAAGATAAATAGGCTCATTCCCAAGATTGTATACAGCCCTATAATTAGTCCTACAAAGAGCCCTAAAATATTTCTTTTTTGCATTGTCATCTTCTCTTTCCTTTTCTACAACCAAACAATCTCTTGATCGGATTAACAACAAACCATTGTACACTATTTTTAACAAGTCTCATAATTTAAGGATTGGTAGCTTTGTAACTGATCTAACATTTTTATGAACAAGAAAAAATCAAGTCTTAACAAATTCCTCCAATACTTCTCCTCACTTTGTTAATCAAGCTAAACATGGTATAATAGTTAAGATTTTTATACTACTTATTTCTGGGCAGAAGTGGGCAGTAAAATTTAAGAAACAGGGGCTAAACCCTTGGTATGAAAGGAATCTAGAAAATATTATGATGAACATGCAAAACATGATGAAGCAAGCTCAAAAGCTTCAGAAACAAATGGAAAAAAGTCAAGCTGAATTGGCTGCTACAACCTTCACTGGAAAATCAGCACAAGACTTGGTCGTTGCTGAATTAACTGGTGACAAAAAAGTAGTTAACATCACTTTCGCTGATGCTGTCGTAGATGCTGATGATGTGGAAACACTCCAAGATATGACTGTTCAAGCACTTAACAATGCTCTTGAACAAATTGACGAAGCGACTAAAAAATCAATGGGTGCCTTTGCAGGTAAATTGCCATTCTAAAAAATGAAAAGGAATCTCACGGTTCCTTTTTCTATATACTCATCTAGCAACTCAGTCATAACATACAAAAGACTTGGACAAGAAATCCAAGTCTTTTTGTGTTAGTCATATAAAAATTTTATTCTTCAACCAAAGCAAGACCTGACTGTGCGTCTTCTTCGTTTGCCAATTTATAGCGATTCTTTTGACCTAAGTAGATACTCGCTGAATCCAATGAACTTTCTAAAGTAGGGTAATTCACATCCTCATTCGCTGTTTGAGTAGGTACAGGTCCTGAGATTAATAGCTCATCATCATTCTTGACATAAATCTGGTATTCCCCAACTTCGCTAGTTTGAGCTAAAATCTCATTCAACAAGTCTGGGTCAAGCGTTTGAGCTACTCCATCAACCACTTGATTAGAGTCCTGCTTATGCTCCGACGAATCCACTACCTCGGTGATAACGATGTAGTCAGGAGTTTCCTCATCTGTAGTCTTAGATTCTTCAGTTTCTGGCTGTTTTTGTCCAGGTGTTTCTTGCTTCTTCGTATCCTGAGCTTGCCCGCCATGATTCTTCAAGTCCTCATCACTAACGGTTTGAACCTTAGTCATATTGGCATCTAAATCAAGTTTAGGAGTTTCTTTGACGTCAGCCGAGGCCCCACTGGTACCCATGAATAGAGCCAGAGTCCCCAAAGTAGCAATCAAGCTGATTATTGCTTTGCCGATAAAACCATTATCTTTGTTCTTAATCATAAATCCCTCACTATTTATTTGGTTAGCTCTAACTGGCTAACAAGGCGTCCTATTTACTGCTGTAGGAGGTAAAAGGTTGGTTGGCTGTTTGACCAACCTTTCACCCAGATAACAATCTTAGCATGCAACCCCCTTGATTTCAAGTGTTTCTTTAATTTTTAAGCATTTTAAATAAATGACAACTTCATGTCTTAAAATTGATGCTAATCTATTATCAGATTAGCTTTTTTACGTTATGCAAATGGTAATTTCTTTAAGTAGTACTTAGGGAAATAATAGTTGTTTTTTAGAAGGATTCTTCAGAAAGCACTTTTGCTGACTTATCTCCAAAAAAATTTATCGGATAAGAAAATTTTGTCAAAACACTTTAAATGTAACTATAAAAAAGAATTCTTGAGACAGGAAGTCGAATTCTAAATATCCTAAAATAAGATTAGGAACTAGAATTCCTCTATTAGTCAAAAGAATGCCACAACAAAAGGATTTAAGGGTAACTTTATGGAATACCCCATAATAAATAACTAATCCCAAAGATACACATCTCTCATTTAGATATATATTTTTAAGGTGTTTATAACTTCTTTAAAAATAACTAACACACAAAAAAATCATTACGAAAAGCCCTCTATTTCCCCATAAATAACTTTCCCCATATAGAAAATGTATCCTCCAAATTCAAAAAAATGTCCGTATTCTGGATACTTCATTGCTAGAAACTATGAAAAAACTCTTTATCTATCATCAACTTTGACGGAAAACTAGATCCCCTTTGGCACCCCTATGATGAAGTATTTACCGACCTAAACTCTCCGATAATTATGGAAATTGAAAAAAATAGTATATCCACTCCGTAAAAGACTAAAAATAACCTAACTTTATAACTATTTCACCAAATCTTCACCTTACTCAAAGCTCATTTGAAATAGTATTTTCTCATATGTAAGCGCTTCGTCCACATTTCTGTCACATGTAAGAAGAACTTCTCCACTTTTAAACCTTTTTTTCCCTCAAAACCTAGATATTCCAAGGAAAATCCGTTACAATAGAGTACGGAAAGATAGGTAATTATCAGCATCATTATTTTCGTATGAAAGGGAAATTCATGGCTTATATTCAAATGAAGCATAGCTATAAACGCTATAAAACCGGTGATCTGGAAATTATCGCAAACAACGACGTAAGCTTTGATATCGAAAAAGGGGAGCTTGTCGTTATTCTTGGTGCCTCTGGCGCTGGGAAATCAACCGTTCTTAACATCTTGGGTGGTATGGACACCAATGACGAAGGCCGCGTCATTATTGATGGTAAGGATATCTCTGAATACACAGCCAAAGAACTTACAACCTATCGTCGTGAGGACGTTGGCTTTGTGTTCCAATTTTACAACTTAGTTTCTAACCTTACGGCTAGGGAAAACGTCGAACTAGCATCTGAAATCGTTCCAAACGCTAAAGATGCTACTCAAACACTCGTCGAAGTCGGTTTGGGAGACCGCTTAGACAACTTCCCATCACAACTATCTGGTGGGGAGCAACAACGTGTCGCTATTGCACGCGCCGTTGCCAAAAATCCAAAGATTCTTCTTTGTGATGAACCAACAGGGGCTCTGGATTATCAAACAGGAAAACAAATCCTGACCCTCCTTCAAGAAATGGCTCGCAAACAGGGAACAACTGTTATTATCGTGACCCATAATGCTTCTCTAGCTCCAATTGCCGATCGTGTCATTCGAATGCACGATGCCAAGATTAAGAGTGTGGAACTTAATCCTAATCCACAAAAAATCGAGGACTTGGAATACTAGAAAGGAGCAACGTCATGAAAAAAACAACTTATTGGAAAGATGTTTGGCGAACCTTTGTAGCTTCTAAAGGGCGTATGCTCTCTATTGCCTTACTTATGGCACTGGGATCCTTTGCCTTGATTGGTCTTAAAGTAACTTCTCCTAATATGAAGAAAACTGGGGAACACTTCTTCAAGACGCATCAAACAGCTGACTTGAGCTTAATCAGTACTTACAGTATCAACCAAACCGATCAGGACCTTCTCAATACAATAAAAAAGAAGAATGTAGACATCGAGTATGGTTATTTCAAAGATGCTGTCGTCAAGGGGACGAATACGGCATTTCGTATCTTCTCTAAACCTAAGAAAATCTCCACTTACGACCTTATTGAGGGGAAACTTCCTACCAAGGACGGGGAAATCGCTCTTTCCTCAACTTATAAAGAAGAATATAGCGTCGGAGATAAGATTAACTTTTCTGAGCCAGTAGATAGCTCAGGGCAAAAGCAGTTAAAGGAACAAACATATACCATTACTGGTTTTGTTAATTCCTCTGAACTTCTCTCTAGGAACCGTCTTGGTAATGCCAGCGCTGGTACGGGGAAACTAGATGGCTACGCCATTGTGCCAGAGACGGACTTCACCTCTAATGATTACATGATTGCCCGCATCCGCTACAAGGATTTGGAAAATGTTAGTCCTTTTAGTGAGGAATACGCAAATAAGATTTCTGAACGAAAGGCTGAACTTAAGAAACTCTTTAAAGATGAACCTGAGAAACGCCTAACTGAGATCAAGTCTCAGTCTCAAGCTCAAATTACTCAAGCTAAACAAGAACTTGAAACAGCCCTCGCACAGACCCAGCAAATGGCTACAAGCAACGCTGCTGAAGCTACTAGTGTCAAAGAAGCTACTACCAAGATTGAAGCCAAGCAAAAAGAACTCGAAGAAAGTCAAGCAATGGTCGATAATTTACCAGCGCCTAGCTATCAATTCTACTCTCGTCGAGAGATTCCGGGTTCTGAGGGATATGTTGCTTATGAAAGTAATATTAACATCATTCACGATGTGAGTAACATCTTCCCTGTCGCTCTCTACTTTATGGCAGCTTTGGTTACCTTTGTAACCATGGGACGCTTTGTTGAAGAAGAGCGTGGTAAGGCTGGTATTTTCAACGCCCTAGGCTACAGTAATTCGCGAATTATCCATAAATTCGTCATTTATGGCTTGATAACGAGTATTACTGGTACAACCGCAGGTGTTATTACCGGTCATACACTACTTCCGATTCTAATTCACAACACTTATAAGAGCGATTTGCAGCTTCCTGCTTTTGAATTGCACTTCTACTTAGGACTTACCCTTGTGGCCTTCCTTTTAGGTCTCTTATCTGCTGTGCTACCTGCCTTTGTGGTTGCCAAGAAAGAGCTCTGGGAAAAGCCTTCCCAACTCCTCCTTCCAAAACCACCTCGAGCAGGAGCTAAGATTGTCCTAGAGCGCATCACACCGCTTTGGAATCGTCTCAGCTTTACGGAAAAAGTTACCATGCGTAATATTTTCCGCTATAAGCAACGGATGTTTATGACCCTCTTTGGTGTCGCAGGTTCTATTGCACTTCTCTTTGCAGGTTTAGGAATTCGATCTTCTGTATCTAACCTTAACCAGCAACAGTTTGAAGACATCATTCACTATGATATGATTGTTGCCAAGCAACCAAATGCGTCAAGTGCTCTGGATGAGGAACTCACTAAACTCCTCGATAGCAAAGACGTCAAAGAATACTTGAATGTCCATTTTGAAACCTTGCAAAAAATTGCCGGTACCAATAAGGACACCCAAGAAATCTCAACTCTTGTCTTTAACGACCGTGACGAAAAACTCATTGACAGTTACGTTAGCTTACATGACCGAGACCGCAATAAGACTCTCAGGCTATCTAATGACGGAGCAATTATCTCTGAAAAAATGGCAAAACTTCTAAACCTCAAGGTCGGAGATACCATTACTGTGCAAAACAGTCAGGATGAATCTGTCAATATTAAGATAGCTGGTATCACTGAAATGTACATGGGGCATTTCCTCTTTATGAATGCTAGCTACTACCAAAAAGCTTTCGGGACACCTTCAGTGAACAACGCCAACCTTGTTACTCTCGCTGAACCAACTAAGCAAAATGTTGAAAATATGGCAGCCAAATTCATCAACTTGCCAGATGTTTACGGTGTTGTTCAAAACAACAACCTTAAACTGCAAATCAGCACTATGGTCAATTCATTGACACAGGTTATTGGTATTTTGATTACGGTTTCCATTCTCCTTGCTGTGGTTGTTCTCTATAACCTAACTAACATCAACGTTTCAGAACGTATCCACGAACTTTCAACCGTTAAGGTTCTTGGTTTCTACAATAATGAAGTATCCCTCTACATCTATCGTGAAACTATTTACCTGTCTATCATCGGTATCTTCGTAGGGTTTGGTCTTGGACAAGCACTCCACCAATATATGGTAAGCATCATTCCGCCAGATCGTATCATGTTTGATCCATCTATCGGTTTGGCTACCTACCTTCTACCAGCTGTTCTTATCGGCTTCATTCTTATTATCCTTGGCTTCGTTGTTAATAACCGCCTTGCCAAACTAAATATGCTCGAAGCTCTAAGTTCAGTTGAATAAGCTAAAAACGCCTGAGAAGCAATTCTCAAGCGTTTTTATATTCGATAAATTTATTTCGTTTTAGTCTTAGCCAACTCCAAACAGTAGGTCTTTACATGACAATGAGGACAAGTCAGTTTACGAGTCCTAGGAGTATGCCCTGCAAGAGCAAACTCTTTAAAACTAGGGTCAAAGGTCCTATGACAATTAGGACAGAGGTATTCGAACTGCTTTCTATAGTGAAACACCACTAAATTTGTGGCTATGATAAATGCGGGGCAGACAACAAACAAACCTCTAGGATCCTTAAAATAATAAATGACTATCAGTAGGGCTATGATATAAAGAAGACTCGCTAGAATGATGCTCCCATACATTCTCAACTGCAAATTTCGCCATGATTTTTGATTTTCCATAAGACGTGAAATGTCTGACAAATCTTCCAACGAAAGTTGACGCCACTTAGCAGTTGCTTTTTGCAAGTGATGTGCACGTTTTAGTTTGACCTCTATTTCCTTCGAAGACTTTTCCAAACTCTCGATTTGGTCTGTCAACAAAAGCTCTAAAACCTGTTCCCTATTCTCTTCTTGCAAGAGTTTCTTGATTTGTTTGATTGAGAAGTCCAAATCTCTTAAGAAACAAATGACTTGCAGGCGTTCCAAGTCTGATTCGTGATAAATTCTCCGACCACCTTCTGTGACTTCAGACGGCGTCAAGATACCTCGTTGATCATAGTACTGGACAGTCCTAACAGACACCTCTGCTGCTTTAGCCAACTCTCCTGTTGAAAACTGCGACATCTCAGTCACCTCCTTTTAAGATTTTCCATCAAAGGAGGACCTTGGCCACCCTTGATACCTAGATTCTACCTTATAACGCAAGGTGACGAGCAAGCCCTAACCCTAAAGGATTTTCACTTCTTACAGAAAAAGTTAGCCATCACTCTTTACAGCCTTTACAGCTCTTGTAAAGCTTTAGTCGAAAAGGCTACCCAAACCTAAGGCAGCAAAAGGATTGTTACTGACTTCTTCCTGTTGCTCCAAAAGTTTGGCATTCTCATCTAATTCGAGAAACTTCTCGTAAATCTGTGCAGTCATCCGAGCATCCTCCAAGCTGTTATGACCGTGTCCCTTGATTCCAAAGAAATCTGCGACACTGGTTAGCTTGAGGTTGACAATACCATTCAAATCCGAAGCACGACGGTCAAAGGCCTCATCGAAAACATCTAAAGCATATTGCTCTTCCAAGTCTAAACCATTTTCAGCTAGAATAGGCAAATCTGATTTAAGAGCATTGTAGCCAATAAGTGGAGTGTCACCAACAAATGATTTAAAATCCGCCAGAACAGACTCTAGCTTTGGTGCCTTGGCAATCTTATCCGCTGTAATTCCAGTCAAACCATTGATAAAGGATTGCAAAGGAACATCCGAATAGACGAAAGAATCAAACTGGTCCACTTCCTCATGCTGATTCAGCTTAACGGCCGATACTTGGATAATATGGCTAACCCCATCCACCGTGTTAAACTCCAAATCAAAGGCAATATAAGTTTCTAAATTTTCCATTTTAATCTCCTACAATAGTTAAAGCTGAGACTGAGTCCCAGCTTCTTTTTTATTTTCCAAATAGACGTCCAAAGAAACCTTTTTTAGAAGCTTCTTCTTGTTTGGTCTGGATTTCTTCCACTTGGGCCTTGGCTTCGTCAACCTCAACCTTAGCCTCATCAAGTTCCAGTTTAAGCTCTTCCTTGTCCTTCATAGCAGTCAAGGTCAATTGCTGCTGTTGATCAATTTGCTTGTCCTTTTCGGCGATTTGAACGTCTTTGACACGCAATTGGTCATCCATGTTAGACAACTGTTCGTCCTTAGCCTTCAACTGAGCATAGAGACGGGCAATCTCAGAGTTTTTCTCGTCTACAAGAATCTCCAACAACTCACGTTGTTTTGTTTCTTCATCGATTGGCTCATCGTCAAAGATGGTTTTCTTGTAAATTTCCTCCAACTTAATCAAGCCACTGCGTTTAACGACAGTAACCCCTTTAGCATTTTTTTCTAGATCTTCTTCTGGAAGTTGTTTGACACGATTATTGACTGCTTGACGACTAACACCAAGGATTTCAGCAATCTCGCTGACTGTCTTTTCAATACTCATAATAGCCTCATTTTCTCTTGAAATGTCTTACTATGAGAATATCACAATCACTCCTTTCTGTCAATTTGACTAGTTATTCTGGATACCTGAAGGACTTTTTTCCTTTCACTCTTCAAACAATTTACTTGATAGGAAGCTAAGCTTTTGGTAAACTATGTGTGGGTATAAATGTATATAGAAGGAAAGTCTTTGACTTAAACAATCGGTACTTCCAAATTGGGTTTGGTCGGTATCAGATCTGTTGTATCTAGGAATGGTGGGAACAATTCCACAAGGTTTGGGATTTTCATTCTTGCTCCAATTTTTGATGGTATTCGAGCAACCTTGGTTGCAAAACGACTTGATATTGAAGCATAAATCACATTATCTTCAACGGTTTGACTGTTGGAGTTTTTTTATTGTTACTTTACTCGCTTACTAAAGCCTCATATTGCCATCCGAGATTGAAAAAAGCCCTAAATTATGCCATAATAAACAAAAGCAAAATAGAAAGAATGAGTCCTATGAAAAACTTCCGTGATGATATTAAGGTCAATGATTTGGCCCAGCCCTTCTTAGAGCCAATCGTCGAACAAATGACCACTGTATTCGATCCTGAGATTGAGCTAGACATTTACAACCTTGGTTTGATTTATGAAATCACTGTCGATGAAAATGGCCACTGCTACTTCCTTATGACCTTTACTGATACTGGTTGTGGCTGTGAAGAGACTATGCCTTATGAAATCGCTGAAAAGCTAAAATCCATTGACGGTATTAACTCTGTCAAGGTGGAAACCACTTATTCACCAGTCTGGAAGATGACACGCATCAGTCGTTATGGACGTATCGCTCTTGGTATCTCACCTCGAGGCGGAAAATAAAAGGAAAACCGATTGGACATTTCCAACCGGTTTTTTACTAGAGTAACAACAGACAAACCATTACTTGTCATCATACTGCCAACAACTGTCTCAGGATTTAATATCAAAAAATCACATCGAACAAATGTCCGGTGTGATTTTGTTTTATATCATATCATTAGGCTTTACCTGATTTATCCATGTTCCAGAAGTCGGTAACGGCACCACGTGACGCTGAAGAAACGATGTGAGCATATTTACCGAGGACACCACGGCTATAAAGTGGTGGCAACTCAGTTTCCGCTTTACGTTTCGCCAACTCTTCGTCTGAAACGTGCATCGTAATTTCTTTGGTATCTTGGTCAACTGTAACCATATCACCTGTACGGAGGTAGGCAATAGGTCCACCAACCTGAGCTTCAGGAGCAATGTGACCAACAACGAGTCCGTAAGTACCACCTGAGAAACGTCCATCTGTCAAGAGGGCAACCTTGTCCCCTTGACCTTTACCAACAATCATTGAAGACAATGACAACATTTCTGGCATACCAGGACCACCCTTAGGACCTACAAAACGTACAACAACTACGTCGCCATCAACGATTTCATCAGAAAGAACTGCTTCGATGGCATCTTCTTCTGAGTCAAATACTTTAGCGGGACCAGTGATGTTACGAACTTTAACCCCTGATACTTTGGCAACCGCACCTTCTGGAGCCAAGTTACCTTTCAAGATAATCAATGGACCATCAGCACGTTTAGGATTTTCAAGCGGCATGATGACTTTTTGACCTGGTGTCAAATCATCGAAGGCCTCCAAGTTTTCTGCAACAGTCTTACCAGTACATGTGATACGATCACCGTGAAGGAAACCATTCTTAAGAAGGTACTTCATAACGGCTGGTACACCACCAACATTGTAAAGATCTTGGAAGACATATTGACCTGAAGGTTTCAAGTCAGCCAAGTGAGGCACACGCTCTTGGAAATCGTTGAAATCTTCAAGTGTCAAATCAACGTTAGCTGCATGAGCAATAGCGAGCAAGTGAAGTGTCGCATTTGTTGAACCACCAAGTGCCATTGTGACAGTGATGGCATCTTCAAAGGCTTCACGTGTCAAGATATCTGATGGCTTAAGACCTAGTTCAAGCATCTTAACAACTGCACGACCTGCTTCTTCGATATCTGCTTTCTTCTCAGCTGATTCTGCAGGGTGAGATGATGATCCTGGAAGGCTCATCCCCATTACTTCAATCGCTGTCGCCATTGTGTTGGCAGTATACATACCACCACAACCACCAGGGCCAGGGCAGGCATTACATTCAAGATTTTTAACCTCTTCTGCGGTCATATCACCGTGGTTCCATTTACCGATACCTTCGAAAACAGAAACCAAGTCGATATCCTTACCGTTAAGGTTACCTGGTGCAATGGTACCACCATAAGCAAAAATCGCTGGAATATCCATGTTAGCAATGGCAATCATAGAACCAGGCATGTTCTTATCACAACCACCAATAGCAACAAAGGCATCGACGTTGTGACCACCCATAGCTGCTTCGATTGAGTCGGCAATGATATCACGAGATGTCAATGAGAAACGCATCCCTGGTGTCCCCATGGCAATACCATCTGCAACAGTAATCGTACCAAATTGAACTGGCCAAGCACCCGCGTCTTTAACACCTTCTTTGGCAATTTGACCAAAACCGTGCAAGTGGATATTACATGGTGTGTTCTCAGCCCAAGTTGAGATAACGCCAACAATAGGCTTTTCAAAACTATCATCCGTCATCCCAGTCGCACGAAGCATGGCACGGTTAGGCGATTTAACCATGCTATCGTAGACAGATGAACGGTGTTTCATGTTATTTTCAGACACGATATTTTCCTCCATAGTTAATAACTATTCTAATTTAAACTTCTACTCCTATTCTAACATAAATTATCTAAAAAAACTGACCATTTACAAACTATTCTCCCTTTTTAAATTATGCTAAAATAAAGGCATGAAACATTTTGATACTATCGTTATTGGCGGGGGTCCTGCTGGCATGATGGCGACTATTGCCTCAGCCTTCTATGGCCAACAAACCCTTCTAATTGAAAAAAATAAACGTCTCGGAAAGAAGCTGGCTGGTACTGGTGGTGGACGTTGTAATGTTACTAACAACGGGACTTTAGACGATCTTCTAGCAGGTATTCCAGGTAATGGCCGTTTCCTCTATAGCGTCTTTTCACAGTTTGATAACCACGATATCATTGCTTTTTTCGAGGACAATGGTGTCAAACTCAAGGTTGAGGATCACGGGCGTGTCTTCCCTAGGACAGATAAATCACGGACCATCATCCAAGCTCTGGAAAATAAGATTTGGGAACTTGGAGCTAGCATCCTCACCAATACAGAAGTTGTCTCCGTCAAAAAGGTTAATGAGCAATTCCAAGTTAAGTCTTCAGACCAGACTTTTACCAGTGATAAACTCATCGTCACAACTGGAGGAAAATCTTATCCATCGACTGGTTCAACTGGTTTTGGACATGATATTGCCCGCCATTTTAAGCTCCAAGTCACTGATCTTGAAGCTGCGGAAAGTCCACTCCTAACCGACTTCCCCCACAAGGCCTTACAAGGAATTTCTCTTGATGATGTCACTCTGTCCTATGGCAAGCACAAGATTACCCATGACCTTCTTTTCACTCATTTTGGCCTATCTGGACCGGCTGCCCTACGTTTATCTAGCTTTGTCAAGGGTGGTGAGATAGCTCATCTGGACTTTCTTCCCAACCAAAGCCAAGAAAATCTCAAGGCTTACTTTGAGGAAAATCGCGAGAAATCTGTCAAAAACACCCTCAAAGCTCTTGTACCTGAGCGTGTCGCTGAATTCCTAGCAGAAGACAAGGCTGATAGCAAGGTTAAACAACTGCATCCCAAAGACTTGGAAAACATTATCAGTCAGCTTAAGGGCATGGAAATTCCAATCACAGGTAAAATGTCACTTGCCAAATCCTTTGTGACTAAAGGTGGCGTTGACCTTAAGGAAATTAATCCCAAGACTCTAGAAAGTAAAAAAGTCCCTCACCTACACTTTGCAGGAGAGGTCCTTGACATCAATGCCCATACTGGTGGCTTTAACATTACTAGCGCCCTCTGTACCGGTTGGGTAGCAGGGATTCAGAGCCCTTGGGACTAAGGATTGAGTCCTCCTATCATAAAAAGCTGTTAAAACCATCTTCTTTTTAATTACTATACCTAAAAAGTGTCCCTTCTAAAACGGAAGGGACACTTTGTCTATTTCTCAAAGGAGAGGAGGGGATTCGAACCCCCGAGCCCCGTTAAGGACTACACGCTTTCCAAGCGTGCGCACTCGGCCTCTATGCGACCTCTCCACATCAAACGATTAGCCATCAATAGGCTAATCGTTATTTTTAATCAAGTTTTCAATAATTAATCTTTAAACTGAGCCTCTACTCGGTAGATGACCTGACCTTTTTCTGAGAACTTACGCTCGTACTCAGTCATGACGTTGCCCTCATAATCACTTGCATGAAGGTCCAACCAAACTTTGTTGATAACCATTCCATACTGTGAAAAGCTCGCCAAACTGTATTCGAAAAGTCCACGGTTGTCTGTCTTAAAGTGAATCTCTCCGTTTTTAGGCAAAATTTGCTTATAAGTATCTAGGAAAGTCTTGTAAGTTAGACGACGTTTCTCATGACGGCTCTTAGGCCATGGATCTGAGAAATTCAGATACATCATATCCACTTCGCCATCTTCAAAATAATTGGTCAAAGCTGAACCATCCACGCGCAAGAGCTTGACATTTTCAGCACCAGAAGCCAAGACCTTATCCAAGGCATAGCTCAAAACAGACAACTGAATATCAATACCAATGTAGTTGATGTCAGGGTTTTGTTGGGCCATACCAGTAATGAAGGCCCCTTTACCAGATCCTACCTCGATATGGATAGGATTATCATTACCAAAAAGCTCATGCCACTTACCTTTAGCAGCTTCCGGCTCAAGAATAACGTACTGAGGATGGTTAGCTAGGTGTTCCTCTGCACCTTTACGTTTTCTAACTCGCATGTCTACTTTCTAATATCTGTGCAAGGTCTCTCTGAATTTACGAAGTTCATAAATCTCTCGGTTGGCATGTTCCATATCACGACTATCAAAGAATTTTGAAATCTGTGTCAAGTATGAAAATTGCCCATACCAGTAAATCTTGTCCATCACAAGGTCATTATTCTTATAACCATAGTATGACAACCACTGGGGCCAATGTGCCAATGGAATGTAATGGCTGAGGATCTGTGCCACATCATACATACGATCTGTTAGACGTACAGAATCCCAATCAACCAAATAAATCAATCCTGAGGTTGTGATGACAAAGTTACTATGACGAGCATCTCCGTGAACAATTGTTGCAATCTCCGCACGAAACTCTGGAAGATGACGTTTCAAATCTCTAACAACGTCTTGAAGGAAGCCATTTTCACGCAATTGATAAGCGGCATTTTCTTCCCACTCGTGTAGAAGATCAAAAGGATTTTCAATATGATAATCCAACTGCAAGAGTTGATTAACCAAGTGTTTAGAGCGGTGCAAATTACCAAGAATTTGGATAATCTGTTTACTATTCATGTCATGTTTGGTCAAAATACGACCATCAAGCCACTCCTGTGCACTCATCATGTCACCATTTCCCAGACGCTTAGCCCACAAGAGCTGTGGTGCAATCTGTTCCTTGGCAAGAGCTGCCAAGATTGGTGTTGTATTCATCTTCACAAAGACGCGATCTCCGTTTGGGTAGGTTCCCATATAGGCCTTACCACTATTTCCTTTGAGAGGAGTCAGGCTCAAATCTTTATCTGTTGATGTCACCTAGGCATCTCCTTTTTCTTTAGTCATTCGTTTCTATTTTAACTTATTTAATAGGTGTTAGTCAATCATCTTCTTAAGCTTGGATGGTAGGTAAACAAGGCTCAGAACTAGCATCATTCCAACCAAAATCAGACTAAACTTAAGGTCGAAGAGACAAACAGCCTGTACCAGAGTCATCCCAAGTACAATCTGGCTAATCAAGCGCTTAAGATTGCTTACCTGCATGTCTTTTCCAACTGGCATAAGATTAGCCATTCTCTGATAAGCAAAGTGCGATTTAAGTGCCGTGAGCTGGAAGAGCAAGAGGTAGTCAAAAACAACCACAAGCACCATAGCCAGCCATTTTTCAGGAACCAAAAAGAGAACCAGAAGTGTTAGGGCAAACAGGCGTAGGCTAAGGGCAAAGTAATCTCCAGAACGCAAGAAGGCTCTTAGATAAAGATTGTACCAGGTATGTTCCTTGTCTTTCTTTGTACGTTTGAGAATAGCATCCAAATAAGAACGGCGTTTAACACTCGACGTAATTCCCTTAACATTGGTAAAAAGTGAAAAGAACTTCAGAATCGATTGTTGACGCTTATTTTCCGCTGCAATAGCCTCAGCCCAATTCAGGCCAGACTGCTTATAAAAAGGTTGGGCCTTTTTCTGGAAAATAAAGTACTTAAGAATAGCCATAGCCACAGCTACAAGAATAACTCCCCAAACTGGAAGTCCCAAGGCTAAAAAGAGGGGAATAACCAAAATAAAAATCAGGCTTTGTACGATTACCCAAAATCTAAAAGCACGCCCTGTTGCCTTCTTAACATGGCCTAGCACCTCTTCTTCCTTCACCAAGAGGTAGTGCTTGTCCGCAGGTTCTAAATAAGTCGCAATATTCCCCCAAAAAGGCAATAACAGACAAAGCATAAGCAAGCCAAGAATGATTGCCCATGGATTCTTGGGAAAATGTTTCAGCAATTGGCTATACTGCACCAAGACGAAACCTAAAAGAAAGAGGAGAACCAAGATAAAGTGATCATTAAAGACGTAGCGACTATACTTAGCACAGCGGGCATTGAATCGCTTGCTACGCTCCTTAAAAAGCTCAGCTATCATGACAATTCTCCCTTAGTTAACTGCATGTAGATATCGTTAAGACTAGCACTGTTATCACCGAAAGTCTGACGAAGTTCTTCAAGAGTTCCCTGTGCTAGGACCTGTCCATGGTGCAAAATCACAAAACGGTCACACATCTTCTCAGCCGAATCCAAAACGTGAGTAGACATGAGAATTGCTTTGCCCTTAGCTTTTTCCTCAGCCAAAAGCTCAATCAAGTCCGAAATAGCCAAGGGATCCAAGCCCAAGAAGGGCTCATCAACGATGAATAGACTTGGATTCACAATAAAGGCACAGATAATCATGACCTTCTGCTTCATTCCCTTTGAAAACTGAGTCGGGAACCAATCTAACTTTTCATCTAAGCGAAAGAGTTTGAGGTACTTGTCCGCACGTGCCATCCCCTCAGTCACATCAAGACCATAGGCCATCAACACCGTTTCCAAATGTTCACGAAGCGTCAACTCTTCATAGAGACTTGGCGTTTCAGGAATATAGCCAATCTTCTGACGATAGCTAGCTGAATCTTGTTGAATAGCTAACCCATCAATGGCAATCTGTCCCCCATAAGGTGTTAAGAGACCAATAATCTCGTTAATTGTTGTTGATTTCCCAGCACCATTAAGACCAATGAGACCAACCAATTCACCATCAGCCACCTCAAAAGTCACATCTTTTAGGACGGGAATATTAGCGTAACCACCCGTCACCTTTTCTAATTTAAGCATTATCTTTTCTCTCTTTGGTATGATATAATCTATTATAACAAAAACTCATGGAAAGGTCGTTATTATGGATAATTGTATTTTCTGTAAAATTATATCTGGAGAAATTCCTTCATCAAAAGTCTACGAGGACGACAAGGTTCTAGCCTTCCTCGATATTTCACAAGCTACAAAAGGACATACCTTGGTTATTCCTAAAGAGCACGTTCGTAACATCTTAGAAATGTCTGCTGGGACTGCTGAGACTATCTTTAGCCGTGTTCCAAAAATTGCTCGTGCGGTGCAAAAAGCAACTGGAGCAATCGGCATGAATATCCTTAATAACAACGAAGAAGTTGCAGGACAAACCGTCTTCCACGCTCATATCCATCTCGTTCCTCGTTACGGTGCAGACGATGGTATCCACATGGGATTTGACGAACACGAACCAGACTTCGCTGCCCTGGCCGACCTTGCTGACAGCATCGCTAAAGAGGTAACAGAATGAAAATCGGACGCTTTCTAGCTCTTGGAACTCTTGCCTACGGTGCCTACTACGCCTATAAACGACGTGAAGACATCAAAGAGGAAATCCTAGACCTCAACCAATCACGAGAAAATATCTCTCACGATCTGGACAATATCAAACGCAACCTTGACATCATCAAGGAACAAAACCTAGTTCTCGCTGACATCAAACAAGACCTCAACTATAAAAAACGCGTCTTCCAAAAAGACCTCGAGCCCCGACTCAATATCATCCAAGAACGCTTGCAAAAGTATCAAGGTGAGGATAAAGAATAAAGGTAAGTAGCCTATGCTACTTACCTTTTTGTTATTCAGTTTTTTCAGCATTAAAAGAACTTATAGAGACTTGAGTTGTTGTAAACTCATTATCACCCTTAAACTGAGAGAACTCAAACAGAGTCTTACCAGATGGAGCCCAGTTATTAGCAGATACGTACTGCGTACCAACTGTAACACCGTCAGCATTTACCAAATTAATTGTTAAGTAGATATCTTTTATTAAATATTCTGTTGTATTCTCAACTGTTGCAGAATAATATTTTGTATATTCATTAGATTTAGTATTATCTACTGTAAAATTGATATTCTTAACAAGATTTTCAATAGCTTCTTTCTTTGCATTGTTATCTTTAACTTCATTTCCTTGAGCAAGTAACTCTGATAAACTATCTTTATCTTGTACTGGAATAGAATTTATTTTATCTATTGCAGAAAGTAAGGATGTTCTTTTACCAATATGCTCATCCCACTTGGTTTCAAAACTATCCGAACCATATGTTTTCGCAATTTCTAATCCATTATTTAATTCATTAATATAAGAAATTGCTAACTCTTGAAGTTTACTATCCTTAAACTTCTTATCTTTATATTCACTAATTTCATCTAATTCTTTATTAATTGCTTTTTTAAACGAACTAGCCGAGTCACTTTTTTCATTATCAATATACTTCCAACGAGCATCTAGACCCTTGGCTAAAGACTTTATAAAAGCTCCATCATACGTTTTACTTTCATTAGAGTTTGTACAAGCTGATAATGTAACAATCCCAATCAAAAGCAATAATAGAATAGTAATCTTTTTCATAAAATTTCCTCACTATTTAATTTTCGTTATATATTATATTTTTAATTTTACTAACTGTCAACTATTTATGAAAAGAAAATAAATTTTTTTATGTTTTTTCAGATTATTACAAATGAGTTAACCTAATACTTTTATTTTCTTCTCTCGCTTGACTCTATACAGACAATTTTGAATACGCTTGCTATTATCAAATTCTTACTCACCCCACTCTGTATAGATCAGATACTTTCCCCTGTGCTAAAAGTGATAGAAGCAATATTGCTTCTATCACTCGGAAGATTTGAGACTCAGGCTCAAATCTTAGGAATGGAATTCCGCTAGGAAGTCGCTTCCGTCCCTAGCACCCAAGGAAAGTCTAAAAAATTTATAAAAAAGAAAAGCAGAGATATCTAACATCTCTGCTTCATAATAGGATTAGGAGGTTTTATGCTTCTTATTCAGCATCTTTTTCTTTGATAACCAAGACACCGTCTTCCATATCAGCTTCTAGGTGTTTAGCATCAAGGTTATCCAAGTGGAAGTCTGTGACTTTGTCACGGATTTGTTGTTCAACCACACGACGGAGTGGACGAACACCCATGACTTCATCGTAGCCTTCTTCAGTCATGTATTCTTTAGCAGCTTCGCTAACTGCCAAGTCAATGTCTTTCTTAGAAAGAGTCTTGTTAACTTCAACCAACATAAGGTCTACAATCTTAGAAAGATCTTCTTTGCTCAAGTGTGAGAATTCGATAACAGCATTGAAACGGTTAAGGAATTCTGGACGGAAGTAAGGTTTCAAACGATCCATAAGTTCTGGTTTATCAGCATCTTCTGTCAAGTTAGCTTCGTAACCAAAGCCTGCGTTTGAAGTTGCAATAATCACAGTATTCTTGAAGTTTACAGTGTTACCTTGACCATCTGTCAAACGACCATCGTCCAAAACTTGGAGGAGAAGGGTGATGACTTGAGGGTCAGCCTTTTCAATTTCGTCGAGAAGAACGATTGAGTATGGGTTACGGCGAACACGTTCTGTCAAAGTATTGCTATTGTCATCATAACCAACATAACCAGCTGTTGTACCAATCAATTTAGAAACGGCTGTGCGGTCGCTGTATTCTGACATGTCCAAACGGATAATAGCATCTTTAGTTCCGAACATATCAAGAGCCAATTGTTTAGCCAACTCAGTTTTACCAACACCAGTAGGTCCTACAAAGAGGAAGCTACCAATTGGACGGTTACCTTCGTCAAATCCTGCACGGTTACGACGGATGGCACGTGCCACTGCTTCAACGGCTTTATCTTGACCGATAACTTTAGTTTGCAAACGGTGGCCCATATCTTTCAAACGTTCGATATCAGTTGCTCCCATTTGCGATACTGGAATACCAGTCATACGTTCTACAGATTCAGCCACATCGTTAACAGTTGCAGTGACTTTAAGGTCTGCTGTATGGTTAGCAATTTTCTTTTCAAGTTCTTCAATACGAACCTTAGCGTTTAGAGCTGCTTCGTAGTCTTCTTTGGCAGCTGCAGCTTCTTGTTTAGCTTTTTCTTCTTCAATTTCATGTTCAACAGCATTCACATCAGTCACTGGGTGTTGAGCAGCCAAGTGAGCAGCTGTTACATCGACAAGGTCGATAGCCTTATCTGGCAAGCTACGTTGTGGAATGTATTGTACAGAGAAATCTACCGCTGCCTTCAAAACATCATCTGGCAAGATAACATTGTGGTGTTTTTCATAAAGATCACGGATACCTTGGAGAATCTTGAAAGTATCTTCAGCAGAAGGAGCATTGACCTTAACTTCGTTGAAACGACGAGCTAGGGCAGCGTTCTTCAAGATAGTGTTACGATATTCATCTTGAGTTGTTGCACCAATCACTGTCAATTCACCACGTGAAAGAGCTGGTTTCAAGATATCAGCAAGACCTTTAGACCCTTGACCATCACCAGTGCTTCCGGCACCAAGAATTTGGTGGATTTCATCGAAGAAGAGGATAATGTTTCCAGCTTCTTTGACTTCGTTTACCAAGTTTTGAATGTTTTCTTCAAAGCTACCACGGTATTGAGTACCAGCTTCAAGTCCAGAAATATCAATTGAAATGATTTCTTTATTCTTGATAGCAGCTGGGACATCACCATTGACGATGGCTTGAGCCAAACCTTCAACTACGGCTGTTTTACCAACCCCAGCATCCCCGACAAGGACTGGGTTATTCTTGGTACGACGAGCCAAGATTTCGCAAGCTTCTTGGATTTCTTTGTTACGTCCGATAACAGGATCCAATTTACCTTCACGAGCTTCTTCAGTCAAGTTACGACCAAGTTTAGCAATAATACCATCTTGTTTAGGTCCTTTACCTTGATGTTGAGTTGGGTTCACTGCTTCACCTTCATTACCAGGCAATTGACCTGTTTGACGGTAGATAGCAAATTCTTCAGGTGTCACTTCACGACCGTTAATCATGTAGCGACGGTTTTCTGAACGGTAACCACCCATGTTACCCATCAATTGATTGAAAAGATCATCCATATTGTTAAAGTTGTTGTTCATATAATTACCTCGTTTTGTGTTTTCTTGTGAAATTTTTTAAGTGTTATTTTTATGTTAATGTGTTTTTTTGACTTTTACTGACCAAAATCCTAAAAATTTTTAGTAGCTTTAACTACTCTTCTAATAATTTCAGGTTTTGCTCTTGGTAGGAGACTGAGAACTTTCACAGTCTTAAATAAATTGTCATTTAGCATAAGAGCCACCTTCTTTCTGTGAATCTCTCAATATAGCTAACTCCCAAGCCTCTTTCAAAACTATGAAGAGTTTCGACGAAAGAAACTTGTACATTAAGGAATCCTTTTTCCTTATAGTTTTATCATATACCTTTCATTTGATCAGGTCAAGAATTTAGTTTTGACTTTTACTGACCTTTCAGATGAAAATTTTTGCAGACTAGCTGCAATCCTTTTTTATTGGTATATGGGCTATTTACACAGCCTTCATAAGGATTTCATTTCCTTATGTTTATATTCTACAATATTGGTCAGTAATAGTCAATAGTTTTTTTGACTTTTTTTGACCTTTGTTATATTTTTTTGCAGTCAAACCAAAATAACTTTATGACAAGTATTTAGGCAAGCACTGCAAGATTTATAAGGAAGCTAAATCCTTATGAGATTATCATACACCATTAGTCAGTATAGGTCAATAGTTTTGTTTGATCTTTTTTGACCTTTTGGAAAATAATTTACGGAAAGTAAAAAAGCCTACCAAAGGTAGACCTAATAATGATCTTTGAAAGATAGAAAGGCGACACTTTTACCATCAATCATATAAATCAAACGATTTTCAGCATCAATTCGCCGAGACCAAGCTCCTTGAAAGTCATACTTCAAGGGTTCTGGTTTCCCAATACCTGAAAAAGGATCCCGTTGAATGTCTTTAATCAGCTTATTGATTCGCTTAAGTGTCTTCCTATCCTGATTTTGCCAATAACAATAATCCATCCATGCATCTTCAGTGAAAGTGAGTAACATTTTCTACTCCTTTAGTGCATGTTCTTGAGTCTCTCCAGCATGTACCTGAGCCATTCCTCTTAAAACCTTGTCTGATAGTTCTTTATTTTGAACAATACGCAATGTTTCTTGAATGCTATCCCACTCACTCTTTGAGACCACTACAATATCTTCATCAGGATTTTTATTGACTACAGCTAGAGGTTCAAATTCATCATTAACCTTTTTCATATAATCCTTCAAATGATTTCGAAACGTTGAATAGATGACTGCTTCCATTAGCATACCTCATTTTCCTCTTTTCTTTTATTATATACCAAAAGTATAAACTTGTCAGGAACTTGTACAAGTTTATACTTTCTATTACATTTATTCGAAAAAGAAGCAAAAAAGCCTACCAGAGGTAGACCTTCTATAAAGCTATTTTACTCTATGTGGTATGCGTCCAAAGTTTTGTTGAGAAAGCTCGGGGTTGCCTAATTGATAAACATTATCCGCTTGCTGTGTAAGCATATCCCAAGGCTCCCTTCCAATCCGAGCCACTATATCCACAGATTTTTTCACAGATTTGAGATGAGACTGCCCATTTTGAGAAAATCCAAGCACATGAATGGATTCAGGCAGAGGGTTGTCCACAGCTCCGACAAGGATATAGGTCAAAATACGACGTACACGAGCCTTTGTATAGCGTTTAGTTGCTACCTTATCCACTAGTTCCTCCACAGAAGAAACCTCACGAATAGCAACTTTTAAACGACTGGCAATCTCTTCATTCACCTGGAAAACACTGGTCAAATCAGGGTTTGTAAGAATCTGATAAACCAGCAATTGGAAATAATTATCCCAAGAGACCTGTGGAGAAGTCTGAAAAAGTTTGCTATTAGGCATGAACTTATCCACAAAATCACTATCTTGCTTGTGGAGACGTAGGCTGGTTGCTGAAGCGAAAGATACTTCCTTATCTGAGGAATGATAGCCAGCCCCTTGTCTCTGGATAGGATTCAACTTAATGCCCTTACCAGCACAAGCTTTGGCATATGCTAATCCTAGGATATGATTGGGTGTATTGCCAGTAAAGTCTACACCAGCAAATTTCTCCCACATTTTTTGCGTCTTCTGTGGATAAGATAGGTCACTCGGCAAGTTTTCCACAAAGGCTTCCATGTCCTCTGACTTTTCAGCATAGACATTTGCTATTGCCTGGTAATCTAGGACTTCTTCCGTTCCAAAAGTAAGGCTATCAATTCCCAGTCGGGACAAGATATCGACGGCTCCAGCAGCAAAATAATCGGCAGACTGGACTGACGTCAAGAAAGGCAACTCAACCACGAGGTCTGCCCCATTTTCCAAAGCCATCTGAGCCCTAGTCCACTTATCCACAATAGCTGGCTCACCTCGCTGAACAAAGTTCCCAGACATGGCAACGATTTTTACGCCTTTAGCCTGATCCAAGAGATACTTGTGACCGTTATGAAAAGGATTGAACTCAGCAATAATACCTGTAACTGTCATAGGCTCTTATTTTTGGGCCATAAAGAACCAACGGGCACTAGTTTCAGTCGGTTCCTTGTCCTCGAAATCGGCATAAAGTTTGAAAGATTTGAAGCCGGCCTGCTCCAACAAAATATCATAAGTCAAGACCTCATAAGTGCGTTCCTCATGCACCTCATCATGACGGCTAAAGCTTCCATCTTCCTCTTGGACAAAGAAAGTTAATTCATGGACGATAGAATGCGGAGCCGCATCCTCATAGGTATCCCAGAGCATAGCAAAGTCTTCTGCATTTTCATGGTAGGAATAGCCAGGGAAAACCTCATCCGTCTGATAGGTTGAGTGCACATCAAAGATAAAGATGCCATCTTCATTCAGTGCATTATAAACCTCCTTGAAGACGTCCCCAACCTCTACTTCATCCTGCATATAGCAGATTGAATCTGAGTAGCAAGTCACAAAGTCGTACTTACCAGCTTGCGATAAATTCAACATGTTGCCTTCAATAAAGTCAATTTTCTGTTTGGCGGAAGCCGCACGCTTCTCCGCAATCTTCAACATATCAGCACTCAAATCGAGTCCAGTTACATCAAAACCAGCTTGAGAAAAACGCACAGATTGAATCCCAGTCCCACAAGCCAATTCGAGCAATTTCTTTTTGTCCTTAGTCTTTGGCAAATGACGGAGGGAGAAATCCGTCCACAAATCGTAAAGACTATCATCCATAACAGCGTCGTAGACCGCCGCAAAAGTTTCATAAGTAGCCATAATGATGATACCAAGTCCGTCCGTAATCGGAATGAAAATTAGGGGGAGTGAGACAGAACGAGTTTTTTTAAAAAAATCGTTCGTTGTCTCACCCCCGCAAGGCTGATTAGGTACTCTTCCGAGCTTAAAAAGCGAATGAAGAGTCCAATCAGCTACTGCGCCAAATAATAAATTTTAATATTGATAATTTGACATAGAACTATCTATTTTCCGACGATTACAGGACGGGTTCAAATCCTTTCTAAGATACAAAGAGCGTTAAAAGCAAAAAAATAGGAAACATTCTGTCATATCGCTAGATACAAAGGAAGTTTTTCTTTTTCTCACAGCTTTTAGCTCGTGTTCAGTTAACAAACCAACCAAACACAAGACTCTATCCTTCCTATTAAATCTTTAGTTTAAGCAACAAAACCCAGTTGTCGCCAACTGAGTCCAATTTCTTATGCCAAATAAGCTGACACATCCACCATTGGTGCTTCATGCCAGAGTTTTTCGAGGTTATAGTGTGCACGTTCATCTTCTGTAAAGATGTGAACAACAACATCGTTAAGATCCAAAAGAATCCAACCACCCTTGTTGTCACCTTCCATGTGACTAGCATCAAGGCCAGCTTCTTTCACTTTCTCACGGATGTTGTCGGCAATAGCTTCCAACTGACGGCTGTTCATTGCACTCAAAATAACAAAGTAATCTGTTAGACTTGTAAGGCCGTACAAATCAAGGGCAACAATGTCTTCAGCTCGCTTTTCATCAGCAGCTTTGACAACCAATTCAAGTAATTCTTCTTTCATTTAATCCTCTTTCATTAAAAAATCGTTTTGTAATCTAAGACATCTGCAAAACGTTCATCCCAAATGTTCTCGTAAAATTCATTAATCGTTTCTGCTGGAATGTCATCTCCATCAAAGGTTGTAACAGTACCTTCGGGAACAACTAGCTTGTAGCCATGTTCGAAAGCAACTTTAATGGATGTATCAACACAATACTCCGTCTGCATACCGCATAAGACTAGTTTCTCAATTCCTTGTTGATCCAAGTATTCCTTTAATCCAGTCTCTTTAAACATGCTATTGTATCGCTTCTGAAAAACCTTTTCATCAGACTGTCTCTTTAATAGTGGCGATAATTTCCAATCTTCCGAGGTTAGAGCCTCTTCCGTTTCAATATGCTGAATATAGATAATTTCAATCTGCTGTTTTCTAGCCTGATCTTGTAAATAAGAGATTTTCTCTAACAGCTTTTGTGTTTCAAAACCTGTTTCCACTAAGATATTTTGTACATCAATAATAATAAAAGCTGTTTTCACTTACTAATCCTCTTTTAAGTAATGCACAAAAGCATTATAGGTTTCCAAGGTTTGTGGGAAAATCGGTAGAGCTTGGTGGGCCAAGTGTTCTACCGTATGGACGGTTTCAAAAGCAACTGCCTTATCCAAGGATTGCTCTGCTACTTGTCTAGCTTCCTCTACCAAAGGGAAATTACGGTTATGCTCAATATAATCAGCCACATAGACAATCTTGTCTAGGGTCGACATGTCATGGCTTCCGACGGTATGGATTTCAATACTGCGTAGAATCTCAGAATCAGTCAAACCCAAATCTTCTTGGATTTTGTAAATCCCAACCATGCCATGCCAGACATTGTTCCCCCATTTTTTCAATTCAGGGTCGAGCTCATACTTATCGATTAGCTCTAAGAATTCCTGATCCGGAAGCTCCTTGGCATAATCATGAAGGAGGCCAGCCAAACCAGCTTTTTCAGTATCGTAACCATACTTTTCAGCAAGAGCAACAGCAGCTCGCTCAACACCCAAAACATGATTGAAGCGTTTAGGACTCATGACCACTCGAACTTTTTCAAGGAGTTCTTCACGAGAATAGTCTAGATATTTTTCATAGGTCATTTATAGAGCCCCGCTTTCTTGATGTAGGCAAGTACAGACTGCGGCACCATAAAGTTAGGTGTACGATCCTTCTTAATGTAGGCTCTGACTGCACTCGAACTAATATCCATAAGGGGTACATCCACCCAAATAACTGGGTAAGAGGTTCCAGCCTTATACTTAGGACGCTGAACACCAACAAATTGGACCATCTCGATTAGTTCATCAATACGATGCCATTTTGGTAGGTATTCGACCATATCCGCTCCAATAATAAAGTAATAATCCGTATCAGGATTAGCCTCTGTCAAGAGCTTCATGGTGTCATAGGTATAGCTGATTCCCTTACGTTCCAACTCGATGGTTTCAATATCCAAACCTTCAATGCCGTTAATAGCCAACATAAGCATATTAAGGCGATGTTGTTCATCAATAGTCTCTTTTTTATCGACATGAGGTGGCTCAAACTCAGGCATGAGAAGAACTTCGTCAAGACCTAACTGCTGACGCACCTGATCGGCAACAACCAAGTGGGCATTGTGAACAGGATTGAAATTTCCACCTAAAATTCCCACCTGCTTACGGCCAGTATCTTTGATTTCTTCTTCTAGTTGAACCTTTGTAAATGGGGTTACGAGATCCAGTGCCATGTACGCCTCCTCTTTTTCAAGCATTATACAACTGACTTAAGGCTAGCTGATGCTTCAAAAGTGTTCCTATACCTTAGTTTATCCTTCACCAAGCAAAGTCAGCAACTATTTTTGGATAGCTTTGACCTTTGGTGACAACTTACGATTTTCTTTTTTGGCTGACTCTTTATAGAGAATCAAGATACGTCCAATCTTAAGAACTGTATCACAGCCAATTTCTTCTTCCAAGATTTCAGCAACCTCATGAATATCTTCCATAGTGTTTTGGAGTAGGGTTACTTTGATCAATTCACGGGCATCAAGGGCGTTGCGAACGCTAGTTTTGATATGGTCGTTAAGACCGTTTTTCCCGATTTGTACAATAGGTTTAAGTGTGTGTGCTTCCGATTTGAGGAAGGCACGTTGTTTTGATGTTAATGACATGTTTATTCCTTTTAACTACTTAATTAAGTTTAAATAATCGCTTTTCGTACGGCAACGCCAACACCTTCTGGTGCCCAAGCAGCAACGATGGTTGGTTGGTCAGCTTTTCCTTGGACACGGATCCATCCTAATCCTGAGAAGACAATGTCTGTCTTATCTTTAACAGTAAATTCATGACGAACAAGTTTTGGAAAATCAGCCAATTCCTTTGGTCCAGGAGGCATGAGAAGACTTCCAACATGCTTATCATAGAAGGCATCTGCGCCTTCAAGTTTGGTACGATGTAGCTTCAAGTTATTATCAAAGAAGGCTGTAAAACCTTGCTTATTCCCATCAATAAAGTCAAAGCGTCCTAGTCCACCTAGGAATAGGGTTTGTCCTGCATTTAACTGGTAAGTTTTTGGCTTAATTTCCTTCTTAGGACTAACGTACTTGAGATCCTTCGCTGACAGATAGTGTGCCATCTGGTGTCGGTGAATAATTCCTGGTGTATCAAAAATATAGCTACCGTCATCCAATGGGATTTCAATCTTATCAAGGGTCGTTCCTGGAAAACGAGAGGTTGTGATAACATCTTTATCACCAGTAATTTCTTTGATAATGGCATTGATTAAGGTTGATTTACCAACATTCGTAACACCAACAACATAGACATCACGACCCTTACGGAGTTTTTCAATACGTTGAATCAACTCTTTAATGGCGTGGTGATTTTGGGCAGACGTCAACATGACATCCACCGGACGCATCCCTTCTTCGTGGGCACGTTCTGTCAACCATTGGGTTACCTTACCATCTTTAACAGATTTAGGCAGGATATCCTTTTTATTTCCAACCAAGAGCACATCATTACCCGAAACAAAGCGTGATAAGCCTGGTATGATTGATCCATTAAAATCAAAAATATCAACGACATTGACAACGAGAGCATCACTATCACCAACTTCATGAAGCAATTTTAAAAATTCATCATCTGTGATGTGGACATCCACAATCTCATTGTAATGACGAAGACGGAAACAGCGTTGGCAGTATAACTCACCTGTTTCTTCGGCCTTTTTAATAGAGCTAGCAGGTGTGAAACCTGCTTTTTCTTTATCTTCTGTTTGAATTTGAGCTCCACACCCAATACAAAATAATTCTTCCATTAAATTCCTTTGTTGAAGGTCATTGGACCATATGCTTTTTCAATCTTTTTCCACATGCGACGTTCACGCCAACGGTTAAACTTGGTTACCCAAGCATCTGATTTCACCAAAGGCTTGACCAAAATCGAGCGAATTCCAGCTCTGTGGCTAGCTCTGATGTCAGTCATTAGCTGGTCTCCCACCATAACAACCTCGTCTCGGTTAAAGTGGTAACGCTCAATCGCTTCATTAATGCCTTTAGTGAAAGGCTTCATGGCACGACTCACGAAATCCACATGGAAATTGGCAACCGCACGTTCAACACGTTCATATTTATTGTTAGAGACCACAACTACCGGAATATCAGCCTCTGTCATCTCATCCAACCAAGCACGTAGCTCAGGAGTCCCATCAGGGTTGTTCCAAGCAATCAAGGTATTGTCCAAATCGACCAAGACGGCACGAATACCGTGTTCACGTAACTGGTCAGGTTTCAAATCATAAACAGCCTCCACCATAAAATGGGGCCTATAATCGTCTATAGTCATTTTCTCTCCAAAATGTTAGTTTACCTCTTATTCTACCATATTTTTAAGGTTTATGTGTGGGACTTAAGTCCTATTTTTTAAGAACATCCTTTACATAACAATAAAGAAAAGAGCCACAATCACTCAGGCTCCAATATTATCTTTGAATTTTTTCTTGTTTTTTAAGTGCAACTAAATTCTTAAGCGATATGATGATAACAGCAAGAACAATTAAAAACATTCCAACCACATCAATGGCAAAGAAGCGGTCCCCCATAATTAATACGGTCAAAATGACTGACGCTATAGGTTCTACCGAAGCCAAGAGACTCCCTTTGACAGCTCCAACCATGGTTGTCCCCTTAAGAAAAACGGTGTAAGCAAAGACTGTCCCAATGAAGACCAAGCCAAAGAGTGCTAGAAGATTTCCACTAGTCAAGGGTAGCTCGTACTTCCAGGCTTGGATAACAATCGGAAAGATTAAACCACCGAGCAACAGGCCTAAACCAATGACAATCAAACTTCCCCATTTTTCAATAGCCTTAGCAGGCAGTAAGATATAAAGTGCATAGGTCACCGCCGAAAAGAGACCCCAGAACAAGCCCAGAGGTGTAATTGCCAGCTCCCTTATCTGACCATGCGTTGCGATGGTAAAGGTTCCCACAATAGCCATGATAATCGCCACTAGCTCTGCTGCTGTTGGGAACCTACGATATTTTGCACATACAAAAGCCAGGATGATAACTGGGGTGACATACTGCAAGACCGTCGCTGTCCCAGCATTAGTGTATTGAATAGCACTGAGATAGGCGTACTGATTTAGTACCAGACCAAAGAGAGCAAATAAGGCGATACTTACTAAGGTTTTTCTATCTTTAATAGCTTGTACTAATTTGTCTCGCTGCCTAAAAAAGACCGAAGCCGTTAGTAAAATACCAGACAAAAGCAAACGTAAACTCGTCAAAAGATTGACATTAACACCATGAGCCATTAGGTATTGACCAGAAACTCCTGAAAATCCCCAGGCAATTCCTGCAGTTATGACCATCAGACTACCTTTTAGCGTCTTTGACATAGTCACCTCCCAAATCTATTTGTTTCTGTTATTGTAACACAAAAAGGTCGAAACAAAACGGTTTCGACCTTTATCTATTCATTCGACCTTTATAAACTTATTCTGGTTGAACCAAGATTTTAATTTGAGATTTATCTTGGGTTAATTCAACAAAACCTTCTTCAACGATATTCTCCAATTTAATTTTCTTAGTAACCAATTTATCAGCAGGGAAGTAGCCTTGTTCCATCAATTCCAAAACTTTAGGGAAGATGTGACGGTAGGCAATAATTCCTTTGAGAGATTTTTCTTGGATGGCGAATTCATTTGGATTGATGCTGGCTTCACGTTCCCAGATAGATACGACCATACATTCCCCAGCTTTATGAACAGCTGCAAGGGCTTGGCCTAAAACAACCGGAACCCCAGTAACTTCGTAAGAAACATCTGCTCCACCTCCTGTCAAACGATGGATAGCCTCTACGACTGTTTCCCCTTCTTCTGGGCGAACAACAATTGCTCCCAATTCTTCTGCTTTCGCTTGACGTTCAGGAGACAATTCAACCGCATAGATTTTTGATGCTCCTGCTGCACGAAGGGCTTCAACGATCAAAAGACCAATTGGACCCAAGCCAAAGATAACAGCTGTATCCCCAGCTTTCAAAGCAGATTGACGGACTGCATACACAGCTACAGCAGCAGGTTCTGTAAGAGCGGCTTGTTCATAGCTCAAGCTATCTGGAATCACATGGACAAGATCACCATCAAGGACACAGTATTTCGCAAAACCACCATCTGCAGCGAGGCCGACGAAGTTCAAGTTTGGATCAAGGTTATAATCACCAATCAAGTTGTGCTCTGCAAGAATTGGTTCGATGGTTACACGATCGCCAACTTTGACACGAGTCACATTACTTCCGACTTCTACAATCTCACCAGAGAATTCATGTCCCAAAGTAACCGGTGCTTTTTGACCAGAATACACATGTTCTTCTGTTGGAATGAAGATTGGTCCATCCAAATATTCATGCAAATCTGTACCACAGATTCCTGTGAACTTGACTGCCACTTTTACTTGATGAGGCTGTACTTCAGGTACTTCCACTTCTTCGATACGAACGTCTTTCGCTGCATGCCAGCGAGCTGCTTTCATAGTAGCCATATGATGATCTCCTTGTTTTCACAATTTTTGGTTTTCTTTTCAGGAAACATTATACATCAAATTGTAAACGTTTTCTTTTTACTTGTCAAGGAAAAAGAGACCAAAAAAATAAGGGAAGTATCCTATGAAGTACCTCCCTAATCTAAACAATAGTTACCTTATTTCTTTTTGATTCGAGACACCTCTAGCCACCAACCGACAACCCAGCCAAGGACTAAAAGATAATTTTCAAGAGCACCTATGGCGTTGACTGAGTGATGATGTTGAAGATAGTTAAGGAAATGATTGGTCCCAATCCCGAGGCCACCTAGAATCAAAGCAAGCAGAACGGCTCTCAGATAAAACCAATCGTATTTGAGATTAACGGCAAGGAGGATGACCAGAACCGCCACATTCCAAATACCAATCTCTCTCTGCCAGCCAACGGAAATGCCATATCCTGAATGACTTCCCATATAGGTTGGGAAAAATAGCTGAAAAATAATGGCACCAGTCATGGCCAGGATGACTAGGATAAATAGGACTCTTAAGAATTTGTTCATAGGGTTGCCTCCTACTTAATAGATGTTTTATTGAATACCATTAGTATAACAAAAAAGACCTTAACAAAGTTAAGATCTTTAATCATAAATTAAGCTTCTTGTTCCTCTTTCAACAATTTCTTATCGTAAACACGAATGAATGGGAAGTAAACAAGGAAGGCAGCAACTGCACAGACAAGAGCAACTAAGACAGCACGGAGATCTGCTGTTCCTAAGAAGGCCCCGATTCCCACTGGGGTTGGCCATGGAACTTGTGCAATAACAGGATTAATCAAATGCAATGCATTAACAAAGTAGTAAATAGTAGCTGTAACCATTGGAGCTAAGATAAATGGAATCGCTAATGCTGGATTATAGATAATTGGCAAACCAAAAATCAAAGGTTCATTAATGTTGAACAATGCTGGAACAACTGAGGCACGTCCAATCGCTTTGAGTTGCTCTGACTTAGCAGCAAAAGCAATGTAGAGACACAGACCAAGAGTTGCACCTGATCCACCAGCGATAACAAACATGTTAGAGAACTCACCAGCTACAGCATAGTGTCCTCCAGCAGCATTTTCTGCCATGTTAGCAAGTGCGATAGGGTTAACGAAAGCAAAGATAATGTTAGCACCATGAATCCCTACAATCCAGAGGAGTTGAGTTAAAAGATAAATAATCATTAATCCAATCCATGAGTTAGTTAGGTTAGCAACAAACCCAAATGGAATAGCAATAACTTTAAAGATGTCAGTTCCCAACGCCACGAGTGCACCGTTAATAAAGATAACTACAAATGCAACGACGAATCCTGGAATCAAGGCTGTAAATCCGCGAGAAACCCCTTCTGGAACAGCTTCAGGCATTTTAATAACCCAATTACGTTTTACACATGTACGATAAATAAGAACTGTCACAATAGCCATGATAATAGCTGTGAAAATACCAGTAGTACCAAAACGAGTAACGCCATTGCCCATTGCCCAACCGTCAACAACGACTGCACCTTCTTTAAGGCTACCTACAGCTTTCATCATTCCACCGTCAAAAATGATTTGTGGAACTGTCATAATGAACGCCATGAGCGCAAGAAGAGCACCGTTAAGAGGATTCATATTTAGTTCTTCTTCTTCTGCATAGATTTTAGTTAACTCATAAGCAAGTGAGAGAACAAAGTAAAGAGAGAGGGAACCCATAGTAGCATAGTTAGCAACCATGTATAGAGAAGTAAACTTATCAAATGAAGCTGAGAAAATATCAGCTACAATTGGCCAGAATGAGAAAGCTTGTGGCAGAATACTAAATACCAAGAACATTGACCCAACAATAGTAAATGGTACAGCTGCCATACCTGCTGCCGTGATTGCACGTACAACTTTAAACTGGGCAAGTTTTCCCATTGGTCCCATGACATGATTTTCAAGGAAACCAAACAATCCGTTTTGTTGATCCATAATCGGACCTCCTTAATAATAATTATATATTTATTTCAATAGCAATCCTTTTAAAAGATGTTATAAGGTTATAGAACTCTTTTCTAACTGGATAAAGCGTTGATAAGCCTTATCTTTACGTTCATATATTTCTTGAATTCTTTTAAGATTTAGCAAGCATAGACCCAAGCCTAGTAAAAGAATGACAAAAACAAAGAAACGTGCAGCTTGATTATTTTCGAAAATTGGGAAAAGAGTTGTAAACAGACTTGTCCAAGTTAGAACAAGTAGTCCCACCTGAATAACAGCTTGCGAGCGAACAAACATCTGAGTCACTTTCAAACGTTCATCACGCTTGCCATACAATCGAAACTGCTCAACAGTAGCCAAAATCGCTAATACAATTAACGTAACAGGGAGAACAATAACAAAAGAAGGACGAATAAATTGATTCAAAAGCCAATAAATATTGCCAAAAAAGAAGAGTGCTATTGTATAACGTAGAAGAAGGTAACGATTAAAGAAAGTATTTTTTAATGCTGTCTCCCGACGTTGACGCTCGATTTCTAGTTGTTCTTTTTTTGTCATTGTCTTCCTCCTTGTTTAACTATATCTATTTAGCCAACCTTTCTATGAAGAACTAGCATTTCTTTTGCCACTTCCAATAGAGTCATTGTGGTCATTAAATGGTCTTGAGCATGCACCATGATAATTTCAATCTTGATTTCCACACCACTTGCATAGTCTTGCAAAAGTTTTGTTTGTGCATGGTGTGCTTCTAAAATTTCTTCATTTGAATGGTCTAACTTAGCTTCTGCTTCGTCAAAGCGACCTTCTCGCATATCAGCAAACGCTTCATGAATTTCTGTTCTAGCAGTACCTGAATGAAGAATAATTTCAAAGGCTGCAACCTGTAGTTCTTCTTGATTCATACGAACCTCCTATGTTATTTTTTCGAATATTGTAATAAACTCTTCAAATTTCTTGCAATTAATTAATTGCTTTTGTAAGTCATCATTTTCTGTTAAGGAAACTATTTTCTTCGTCACATCCTTCAATCCATCATTTCCATATAATGATGGTGATAAAAGAAAAACAAGTTGAATATGTGAGCTTTGACTATCCCAAGATACAGGTTCTTGACAGATAGCAACCGAGACTTTAACTTCTTTCCCCAAAGGTCTAATGGGATGTGGAACCGCGACTCTTTTGGAAAAAACAACTGAACTTAATGCCTCACGCTGTTTAATTTCGTAAAGTAAAGATTGTTTGAAATCATCTGATTCACCGACAGATAGACCTTCAACCATTTCTTCCAATAGTCGTGTTTTATCGCCTTTCGTCCAAACAAAGAAGTTATATTGACTAAAGTACTGTTTAAAATTGTCGTCTTCAATAGGGGCTACTTCTGAACGTTTCCTAATTTTCGAGACTTGCATCTGATTCATAGCATGACGAATCTGAGATATTTCCTCGGATTTAAGAAAGACACTCACCGTAAAAACTGGTATCTGAAAGTAAAGGTTCGATAAATCAACAGCCGATACAATAAAATCAATCCCCTCTATCTTTTCTTGGTTCAACTCATAGTAACCTATGACATCAACCACCTCTATACGATTCCCAAGCTCAGATTCAAGGCGATTTCGGAGCATTTGAGCAGCTCCAAAACCTGTCGCACAAATCGCCAATACTGAAAATTTATGGTTTTCTTTTCGACGTTCGATGGCAGCCAAGAAATGAAGACAGACATAAACTATTTCATCATCAGATATAGTAGCCTGTGAAAAAGCTTCCATATTTGCAAGAATTTCCTTGGTCATGAAGAATACGTCACTATAATTCTGTTTAACCTCATCTACCAATGGATTACTAAGATTAATATGACTGGCTAAACGTACCTGTAAGGTCATCAAATGAGTTATAAGACTCTCAATAAGTTGAAAATCCGAAGAAAAGTGATATATGTCCTCTAACCCTAAGGTTTTAAAGCTTTGGACCACCGAGTCTCTCAGTGCCTCTTTAGAAAACTCTGTTTGATTGTTTTGGGGCAACTGACTTTTAGCTAACAGATGTAGGGTAACATAATCAATCTCTTGAACTGGAAATTCCTGATTGGTTACCTCGCTAACTCTTGAAAGAATCCTCTTAGCAACCCGGCGTTCAATATCATTATCTGCCATCTGACAATCTAAGTTACTAATTTCAAAACCAGACTTGATACGGCCTATTGCTAAAGCTATATGAACAACTAAATTTTGTAAAACAAAATCCGACAACTTTAGATTGGCTTCCTGACATTCTTCTAAAACAATCTTTGCCAATTCCTCTAATGGAAGATTTTGGTCAAAAAAATTTGATTTCACATAAGAGTGCAATGCTTTAAAAAACTGGTTCTCCAAGAAATAACTCATAATAAAGCGACGTTTGTCTCGTTCTTCACCAGAAACGTAGACACCTTTATTCGCTCTACTTTCTATAGTTAGGTTATACTCAGCCAGCATCTGGCGTATCTTTTTAAAATCATTAGACAAGGTTGAGCGACTGACATATAGCTCCTCAACTAAATCATCAAAAAGAACTGGAACCTGTTCAAACAAGAGCTTATTTAAAATGAAGGCTAGCCGATCATCACTTTGGGACATGGAAGATTTTGTATTATAATCATCTCCTAATTCATAAATCAGACGAAAAGTTTGGCAAGCTTCTTGGCTTTCAAAAAACAGTCTATAACCTTGTCCTTGTTTTGATACTAAGCTAACACCTTGAAGGTTTAAGGTTTGATCAATTGATTTTAAGTAACTACGTACAGTCCTATCCGAGCAGGACAAGTATTCAGCAAGCTCTTTACTCGTAACATAACGTTCCCTATGCTTTATCAAGAATTGAAGGATGCTTTTTTCCCTAGTTTTTGACAATCACATATCCTCCTAAAAATGATATATTCACCTTCTATTATAGGATATTTTCACACCTTTACTTCTTTTTATCGAGCATAAGTTACATTATGAATCATTTATAATCTAGTCAACAGATAATATTAACTAACATCTATTTTTTTACACTATTTCTTTAACAAAAATTAGATGTTTTCTACAATTAAATTAGCCATTTTTTCAATTCCCATTGGAATTGGAATGTAAGCTTGTGGTGGAATTTGAACAACTGGTTTTCCGACTTTAGCCCCTGCCTCTTCAAACTGTTTAAAATACATTTTTGTTTGAGGACTTACAAGGTATAAATCAAATTCTGATGCTGCAATAGCTTTTCCGCCCTCAGTGGCACTAATAGCGTCAACCTCAATATCCTGACCTTTCCCCTTTAGAAACTCAGTTGTTTTCTTTGCCATAAGTGATGAGGACATTCCAGCTGCACAAATAATCAATGCTTTTGCCATAAGATTTTCTCCTTTAATCTAATCCCATCAAATTGATACCTGATTGGGTTACTTCTTATTTACACTTTAATTATAAAATAAAGCGCTTACAATTACCATTTCTGATTTTTCCTCAACGATACGGAAAATAATTATTTGTCTTTAATTTATAAATCAAAATAATACCAGATAGTAAAAAGGAAACACTATTAGCCAAAATCAAAGGTAAGTCACCAATATGAAGGCCATGAGCAAGCCACAAAGCAATACCAATAACCTGCATAACATACATCCCTAAGGCAATTGATTCAGTATCTTTTGTTTTTACCAAACGCACAACTTGCGGCAAAAAGGCAAATGTTGTTAAAATTGCTGCAATACTACCAATCATATTTATTCTCCTATGTTTACTAAAGAAGCTGGGAATACACCCAGCTTCTTAGTTTTATTCCACCGTTGCACCATTAGATGCAATAACTTCTTTATACCAATTAAATGATTTCTTTGGTGAGCGTTCATAAGTCCCTTGTCCATCATCATCTTTATCCACATAGATAAATCCGTAACGTTTTCTCATCTCACCGGTACCAGCTGAAACTAGGTCTATGCAGCCCCAAGGAGTATATCCCATCAAATCAACACCATCTTCAACTACAGCTTTTTTCATTTCACGAATATGAGCCCCTAGGTAATCAATCCGATAATCATCATGAACCATGCCATCTGCTTCAACTTGGTCTATAGCACCAAAACCATTTTCAACAATGAATAGTGGCAAATGATAGTGATCAGTAAACCAGTTTAATGCATAACGTAAGCCCTCTGGGTCAATCTGCCACTCCCACTCAGATGCCTGAACATAATTATTTTTAACTAAATCTTCTGTTTCAAGATAATCGAAATAAGGATTATTCTCACGATGAGAATCGATAGCGAAAGACATATAGTAACTAAATCCAATATAGTCTACTGTTCCTCTAAGTAAATCCTCTTTATCTTGATCTGTAAAATCAACTGAGATTCCTTTACGTTCCCAATACTTGAGAATGTGTTCAGGATATTTCCCCAAAACATGTACATCAGTAAAGTAATAACGTTTTTGCATAGCCTTCATAGCCATTAAAATATCTTTAGGATTACAAGTTGCAGGATAAATAGGACACATCGCAATCATACAACCAATTTGAAAATCTGGATTAATTTCATGACCAATTTTTACTGCTCGAGCAGAAGCTACTAACTCATAGTGTGCTGCTTGATACATAATAGCTTCTCGGTCGTCACCTTCCTCATATACAATACCAGAGTTCGTAAATGGTGCAAAATCTTCCTGGTAATTGGCCTGATTGTTGATTTCATTAAAGGTCATCCAGTATTTAACTTTATCTTTATAACGTTTGAATACGACTTCCGCAAAGTGAGCAAAGAAATCAATCAATTTTCGATTTTTCCACCCACCGTATTCTGTAACCAAATGATAAGGCATCTCAAAATGAGATAACGTAATTACAGGTTCAATTCCATACTTCAAGCACTCATCAAAAAGATCATCATAAAATTGCAAACCTTCTTCATTGGGCTCTAACTCATCACCTTTGGGGAAAATACGTGTCCAGGCAATCGATGTTCGGAAGCACTTAAATCCCATTTCAGCAAAAAGTGCAATATCTCCTTTATAACGATGGTAAAAATCTATAGCCTCATGGTTTGGATAATATTTACCTTCCAAAACTCCCGGGGTAATTTCACGGGCAACTCCATGACGACCAGCAGTCATCACATCAGCAACACTGATTCCTTTACCACCTTCTTGCCATCCACCTTCAAGTTGATGAGCAGCAACAGCACCACCCCACAAAAATCCATCTTTAAAAGTAGTCATCGTTTTTCCTCCTGACTTTGATACTTCTATTATAAACTCCATAAGCGGTAATGAAAACGCATTCTTTTTCCATAATACTACGGAAAGTAATAGGTCATCCTTTGCTTGAAAACGTTTTAGATAAAGAGTATACTATGTCTCATAAGGAGGCAATAATATGAATTTCATACAGTTTTTAATTGCTTTTGCAGGACTTGTTGTTGGAGTTAGCGCTGTTGCTATACTCTTCTGGTACTTAAGTAAGACTTTGAAGAAAAACGTCATTGTACGTAATAGTAATACCTTTACTATTATTCATCTTAAAGAGCTAGATCAATACCCTGACTTACTTAAGAATACTGATTTTAAGAAAATGGGAGACTGGACTGTCCATGATAACGGACATGAATTCCGAGGAACTGCTAATGTCTCTAAAGAAAAACTTCGTCAATGGATTATTGATGAATATCATTTAAAAGCTCATCAAGTTATTGTCACTGTTCCTGAAGAAATGAAGGTTGCTTCAGCTCTTCCTCATTTCTAAAGCCACTTAGTCTTTTTCAAAAACTCCTACGAACTCCACTCGTTAGGAGTTTTTGTATACCCTAATAATAGATAAAAAACCAACCTCTCGGCTGGTTTTTTATCTATTACTCTTCTTTCAACTTCGCCAATTCTTGGGCAAGTAGTTTAAGAGCTACTTGTGGGTTGGCTTGGCCTTTGGTTGCTTTCATAAGGAAGCCTGTGAAGGCCTTGTCAGCGTTACGTTTACCTGACTTGAAGTCGGCTACAGCTGCTTCATTGTCTGCAAAGACTTGGTGGATGATTGGGATCAAGACTTCAGGGTCTGAAATCTGTACCAATCCAGCTTTTTCGACGTATTCACGCGCACCTCCACCGTTTTTCGCCAAATGAACGAAGACTTTCTTGGCAATCTTAGAAGAGATGGTTCCATCCTCGATGATGGCAATCATTTCAACCAAGTTTTCTGGTGTCAACTTGATTTCTTCAAGCGTTTTACCTTCTGCGTTCAAAAATTGAGCGACTTCACCTTGGAGCCAGTTAGACACTTGTTTAGCGTCTCCGCCAAGGGCTACGGCTGCTTCAAAGAAGTCAGATGTGACCTTAGTAGCTGTCAATTGGTTGGCATCATAGTCAGACAAGCCAAGCTCTGCCACATAGCGAGCACGGCGGTCTTTTGGAAACTCAGGCAATGATGTACGCATTTCCTCAATCCAGTCATCTGAGATTTCAAACAAGGGAAGGTCTGGTTCTGGGAAGTAACGGTAATCCGCTGCCCCTTCTTTGACACGCATAAGAATCGTGCTCTTGTTGGCCTCATCATAACGGCGTGTTTCTTGACGAATAACACCACCTGAACGCAAGATTTTCGCTTGACGCTCCACTTCGTATTCAAGACCTTTACGGACGTTTGAGAAAGAGTTCAAGTTTTTCAACTCCGTCTTGGTACCAAATTCCTCTTGACCGTATGGGCGAAGGGAAATGTTGGCATCGACCCGCATTGATCCTTCTTCCATCTTGACGTCAGAAATACCTGTGTATTGAATGACTTCTTTCAAAGCTGTCAAATAAGCATAGGCTTCTTCTGGAGAACGCATATCTGCTTCAGAGACGATCTCGATCAATGGCACCCCCTGACGGTTGAGGTCTACATAAGAGAAACCGTCTGTTCCGTGGGTGTTCTTACCGGCATCTTCTTCCAAGTGGGCCCGTTCAATCCCAATTTTCTTAGTTGAGCCGTCTTCCAATTGCACTTCAATCCACCCATTGTAACCAATTGGCTCGTCAAATTGTGAGATTTGGTAGGCTTTTGGATTATCAGGGTAGAAATAGTTCTTACGGTCAAAGTGCATGTGCTGGTGGATATCCATATTCAGGGCCAAAGCAGCCTTAATACCAGCGTCCACAACGCCCTTGTTCAAGACAGGAAGCACCCCTGGGAAAGACCAGTCGATCACATTGGTATTGGCATTTTGCTCGTTTCCAAAGTGAGCAGAGGTTGGTGAGAAAATTTTTGAGTTTGTATTCAATTCAACGTGGACTTCAAGTCCGATGACTGTTTCAAAGTTCATTAATTGTCACCTCCGAAAATAAGGGGTTGTTGCTTATGGTAATCCGTTGTTGCTTCAAAGGCCGCTGCGGCTTGGTAGATGGTCTCTTCCGAATACTTAGGACCAATCAACTGCAAACCAACTGGAAGTCCTTGCGCAAAACCTGCAGGAATCGAAATTCCTGGAAGACCCGCCAAGTTAACTGGAATGGTCAACAAGTCCGCCAAGTACATGGCAACCGGATCATGGTTGAGCGAATCCAAATCAAAGGCCACGCTTGGAGCTGTTGGACCAAGGATGAGGTCGTAATCCGCAAAGACTTTTTCAAAATCTTGGATAATGAGGGTACGGACTTGACCAGCTTTCTTGTAGTAAGCATCGTAGTAACCAGATGACAAACTAAAGGTGCCCAGCATGATACGGCGTTTCACTTCATCACCAAAGCCTTGGCTACGAGTGTTCACATAGATGTCTTCCAAGTTCTTGGCATCTTCCGCACGGAAACCATAACGAATACCATCGAAACGTTGCAAGTTTGATGAAGCTTCAGATGAAGCAATGATGTAGTAGACGGCAACCCCGTATTTAGAATGAGGCAGGCTGACTTCTTCGACAGTTGCTCCCAATTTCTCAAAGTGCTTAGCTGCACTAAGGATAGTTTCTTTGACTTCTGGGTCAATTCCTTCCCCAAGGTATTCTTTTGGAAGGGCAATCTTCATGCCCTTGATATCTTGACCAATCTTAGAAGTAAAGTCTGCTACACGAACAGGTGCAGAAGTCGAATCTTTGGCATCTTCACTGGCAATGACATTGAGCAATTGGGCATTTTCCTTAACGGTTGGTGAGAAGGTACCAATTTGGTCAAGTGAGCTACCGAAGGCAATAAGACCGAAACGTGAAACAGTTCCATAAGTTGGTTTGAGACCAACAATCCCGTTGAAGGCAGCTGGTTGGCGGATAGAACCACCGGTATCAGAACCAAGAGACAAACGAACTTGCCCTGAAGCGACAGAAGCTGCTGAACCACTAGAAGATCCACCAGGTACCTTGCTGTGGTCCCAAGCATTTTTAGTCGCCCCATAGTAAGATGTTTCACCAGATCCACCCATAGCAAATTCATCCATGTTGGTCTTCCCGATGACAATCATATCTTTGGCTTTTGCATTGGCAACAGCTGTCGCATCAAAGATAGGCTCGTAGTTGTAGAGCATTTTTGAAGCCGCAGTCGTCAAGATACCATCTGTTGAGATATTGTCTTTGACAGCGAGTGGAATCCCTGACAGGAGGTTATCTTTATCAATTCCTTTTTCGTCAATAGCCTTAGCTTGGGAAAGTGCTGCTTCTTCAGCCACCGTCACAAAGGCATTGACCGCTTCTTCACGCACCTTGATATCGTCAAGTGTCGCTTGTGTCAATTCGGTTGCTGAAATTTCCTTAGAGACAAGGAGGTCGTGCAACTCTTCAATGGTTTTATTGTTGAATGACATTAGGCATCTCCTCCATCTTCTAGGATAGCTGGCACCTTGATGTAGTAGTTATCTTTTTCAGGTACATTTTTAAACAAGCGGTCACGGTCTGTCCCTTTTTCAGCAACATCCGGACGCAATACGGTCTTACGATCAGCCATAGTCGTTGTTGGGGCCACACCAGTTGTGTCCACTTCTTCCAACAATTCCACCATGTCGACAATCTTCGACAAGGTTGTCGCAAACTCAGCTGTCTCTTCTGGAGAGAATTTCAATTTTGAAAGATTGGCAACGTGGGTTACCTCTTCTTGCGTAATTTTCATCTTGCTTCCTTTCGTGAAATGATGATTTTTCAATACGTTCTATTTTACCATAATTAGGCCTATTTTGCTTGGAGGATAAAAAAACTGTAGTAACTTTTTTGTTACTACAGTTTACAGAGATAGAGCTTTTTCAAAACACTTATCGTATGGCTATCAAGAGCTTTCTCCAAGCCTCTAGGATTTCTGGTTTCAAATACTGTTTTGCCAGGTCATATGAGACTTGGTGCATAGACTCAAGATCACTTTCTAAGGCAAATACAATTTTGTCTGCCATCTGAGAAACAAGTAGGTTCTCATCCATAGTTTCGCTATAAGGAACCAGAAAGCCGTTTTTACCATCTTTGATGAAAGTTGGATTGCCATAACGGGCGTCAAAACCAACCAAGGCTAGACCTGCTCCCACCGCTTCCATCAGAGTCAAGCCAAAGGTCTCCCACTGAGAGGCGGTGACATAAAGTTCATACTGTGGGTAGACATCACGCAAATCCGCATGACCCCGAAGTTGGATGAAGTCACCGGCCCCAAGAGTATCAATCAGATCTTGTAGATTCTCTTGCTCGCCACCTTTGCCGTAGATGTCAAAGTGAAGATTTGGCTCTTTTTCATGAGCAAGGGCGACTGCTCTTATAGCTAAATCCAAGCGTTTACGTGGATCCAATCGCGAAGCCGTCATCAAACTAAGAGGATTCCTCTGCTCCTCTGGAAAACTAAGGTTATCCAAATGTCCCACTGCTAGGTCATGAATACTAGCATCTGTTACACCTTGCTTTTTCAGGGTATTCTCTAAAACAGCCTTTTGTGCCTCTGTAGCTGTAATGAAGAAATCAAAACGTTGGGCGTACTTAAAGATGTAATAATACTCATAGTAGAGGTCGCCATTTTCAAACTCATGCTCTGAATGAAAAACGAAGCCTAACTTTGCAGGTGTATCCAATTCATAAATCGGTCGCATAAACTCCATCAAGGAGGCCCTATCCAGCAACAAGGTATCCGCAGTTGTCAGCGGAAGTCTTGCTAGAAAACGACGCATGACCTCTGTTTTTGTTACTAAAATCTCAGTTCCCAACCTATATAACCAGCTGGTCCCTTGCTTGAGTTCTTCAAAGGCGATACGACCATCTTTATTGTGATAACTTCTCCTGATGGTAATGCCTTTTTCAAAGTATTCTGTGACTAATTTACTTGTTCCATACCACTCACGCTTTAAAAGCATACCATTGACGTGGTAATCCACATACCGCACACAACCTTTTTGGTAGGAATCCATCTTGAAGACTAAAGAAGTGCCATCAGAACAGACATAAACAGAGTCTGTTTCGCTTTGACTCTTCAAATCTAGACGTGTCAACTTAAATTTTTGCTGTAAGGCCCCCACTGTCAAGGATGGGATATGACTGTCTTGATCTGTAAAGCTAAGATAGGCATGGAGGAGTTCCTCGTAGCGATGCCCTAAAGAAAGATAATAGTCTAATTTATAGGGTTGTGGCCAGGTCGTAAAGACAAACTTAGCAGGCTCATTTAATTCACGTAGCATCAAAGCTCTCGACGCCTGGGCCACATCCACACCATTAGGCTCAAAGCCCACCAATAGGTTAAAGGTGTAAATTGTCATCTTCTTCCCCCTTCAATCTAGTAAAGAAAGCTAAGATTTCTTCTCTCTCGGCGAGTTTCAAAACCTCTTTCTGACTTTCAAGAGACTTAGGGTAAAACTCTGGTTGCTGTAAGAGTTGTCGGAAATCTTGCTCTAGTTCCTCTAAGGAAGTATAGACCGTTGGTAAGTCCTTATAGTAGTGACGATGAACCGTTGATTCCAAGCCATAAAGTAGCTGCCCATTTTCAATCGCATCCAATGTTGCATCAGACACTTCACTTCCATAATTCAAGTCTAAATAAATGAAACATTTCCTTAGTAGCTCTTGGTATTTCTCCTGACGAATCCCTGGGTAAAGATGGACATTTCCCTTATCTTCGAGACAAGTCAATTTAGGTCCCATACTAGTTTGGGCTCCGATGTGAAAGTCAATATCCGGAAAAGCATCAACCAAGTCAGCTAGTCCCTCAATATTTTCAGAAGCAGTCATCACCATAGCCTGAGGCACAAAAGTCTGAGAACCTTCTTGTTCCGCACCGGCTAAATAAATCATGCCTGACCTACGTTCCTCTTGTGGATAATAATTAGTAATCAAAACATGATTCACTTGATTTTGAATAAACTCAAGACCATCATGACTGTCGGAGCAATAGACCAGACGATTAGCATTCAAGGTCTGCAAAATCGAGATTAGTTTGGAATCCATACAGATGATAGCTTCGTCTGACTTTAGGATTCGATTCAAAACAGCCTTAGTTAATTCTTCCCTACCCAAGAAAATCCTATCTCTTCCTTCAGATCCCTGATCAATCAAGTACCCATCTTGAATATAGTGAAGCAAGACCTCTTCTTGATTACGATTAAAGTAAATATCCATAATGCCTTGTCCCTGATCATCCAGAAGACGCTGTTTGGTACGCCAGCCATAGCGATTATAATCGTCTATCGCAAGAACTTTTTCCCCTTGTCCAAACCATTGGACTTGTTTGACCGTACGTTCCTTTAGATTGTCACGAAAAATGACACTAGCACGACGGTCTTGACCATCAAAAATATAGGTCGTAATCCCCAAAGTCCACAATTCCCAATATAGAGGAACTGACAAATTGTTAAAAAAGAGTGGTTTCCCTTGATAATCTTCCTCAGAGGAATAAATAAATGACGATGCTAAACTAATAGTGTCCTTATCAATATCCGTTTCAAAATTCGTGTAAAACACACGCGACTGAATACCAAAGGAGTTTAGTGATCTTCTCAGTTTTTCCGTTGCCTGACTGGGTTCTTGTGCAATAATGAGCATAGTTATCCTTTCTGACTAATCCAAGCTATAAATAGCTTAACCCTCGACCTTTATTGCTCCAAAAATCTCAAGTTAACCTGTGCCGTCATATAGGTCTCAGTATCTTGAAGATTAGCTTCTTCCATTTTTTCAATCGCCCGTTTTAGACGCGTCTTATAAATATAACGGTGCCAGGTCAAATCATAGCCCAACATACCTAGCAAAGCTAATTTTTCATTTTTGGCTTCCATCTCATCTAAAACACGCTTTTCAGTCCAGACCTGTGACAGCGTATCTTTACGTCCCACTCGATACCAGTAGATACATTTTTCAGTATGGACAACACGATTTGCTTTTAACAATAGTTTATACATAAGGAAGTTATCTTCGACATTCTTACCAACAGGAAAACGAAGATCCTCGAATAAGGAAATCTTGTAGAGTTTCATCATGGCACAAGCCCAAGCCATATCTCGTGTCTCTTGAATGGCATCCTGATCTATGATATCTCTTCCTTCATAGAGGGTTTCAGAATAATCGTTCTCCGTTACCTTAATCAAAAACTTACTTGTACTCTCATTGAACAAGTTATAGTTAGCAATAGAAACATCTGCTTCATACTTTTTAAGCTGAGTGTATAAGGTCTCCACATAATCCTCTGTTACCCAGTCATCTGGGTCTACAAAAGTGATGTAATCACCTGTGGCCAAGTCAATTCCTGTATTTCGGGCTGCAGATAAGCCCCCATTAACTTGTCGCACATAGCGAATACGTTGGTCTCGCTTGAAAAATTCCTTGCAAATCTCCTCTGAATTGTCAGGAGAACCATCATTGACAAGAATGATTTCAAGGTTTGAATAAGTCTGATTCACTATCGTTTCCAAACACTGCTTCAGGTAAGCTTCCACATTATAAATGGGAATCACAATACTAACTACTTCTTTATTTTCCATGGTCTATCTCTCAATCGTATCTATATAGTCTCGAACTGCCTCTACCATTTGGTCTACTTGGTCATTCTTGAACACTTGATTTTTTCCAGTGTGGTCATGATTGGTCCCTTCAAAAGAGAAAATTGGAAGACCCAACTGATGAATCGTTTCTGTGATATGATCAACCTCGTCAAATGGGTTGATATCCAAATAAAAATCTATTTTTTCCAAAACCTTTCGACTGGTCAATGGATCAAAGGACGGATAGAGAATAAGGTTTGGATACTGCTCCAATTTCACCAAATTAAACCCGAAATGAGAATGAGCCAAAACATGAAAAGCTACATCTGGAAGAGCCTGCAGTAAATGTTCCAATTCAAAGATGTCTGCCGTATTAGTATAAATAGTCGTATGGTAAGGAAAATCACCGACCATATCACTAAAGCTAAGCTTTAAGGATGGCTTTCTCAATAAGATGTCTTCCCAAGATAGGGCATAATAAAACCACCAAATATCTCTGAAACGATTGAAACGCTTAGAGGTCCAAGGTTTATTGTGAGAGGTGTAATGAATAACCGCTGGCACCCCTTTAAAAACATCATACCAATCCAAGTCCCCATATCTGTACTGATCCTTGTCAGAGCCTACTTGGAGATTATAAGTCCATGGAAGTTGGTGCCAGGCGTCTTTAAAATAAAGATTCAAAATCCCTTGATCCCCATAAACATTTTGGTGATGTTCCTTAGTTAATTCAAAAAGAGACTCTGTCACCTTGTGTTGTCGCCACCAATCGGTATCAATAATCATCAAACCAGCGTTAAAACCATCTGTCGTCGTTGGACGATCCACTACCGCTCCAATACCAAATCCGCCCAGATCTACTTCAAAAAGTGGTGACAAATCCTGCGTGAAGATCATGTCACAGTCTAAATAGAGAACACGATTTTCTTGAACAAACTCAGGTATCGCATAACGGAAAAAAGTCGCATAATGAATATGCGCACTTGGAAGCGAAAATTGTTTAAAGCTTTCTGCAGACACACGACAATTAAGAATTTCAGAATCAATAGCCTCTAAACGACGATTCATTAGCGTAAACCATTCTGTTGGTAAATTCTCATTTAGCACATAAATTTTCCACTGCCCTTGATGTGCACACAAAGATTTAAGAGCTACCTCTAACTTTTCCATATAGGATAGCTCAGCTACAAATACAACTGATTTTTTACCCATGTTTTCTTCCTCTCAAACTCTAATAAGAATATCATTTTTTAGAAAACATTACAATTTCTACCCCTTACAAAAAAGCCAGCCCAAAGGCTGACTTCAATCGGAGATCAATTTGCTTTCTGTGCTTGCTAGATTCGTAAAATTATAGCCAGACCAGCACACAACTCAAATGCACTATTCTACAGAGGCACCGTTACTTGCGATAACTTCTTTGTACCAGTTAAATGATTTCTTCTTAGAGCGTTTAAGACTACCATTACCATCGTTATCTCGGTCCACATAGATGAAGCCATAACGTTTCTTCATTTCACCAGTTCCAGCAGAAACAAGGTCGATACAGCCCCAGGTTGTGTAGCCCCAAAGCTCTACACCATCTTCATTAATAGCATCACGCATAGCCTTGATGTGGGCAGCCAAGTAGTCGATACGGTAATCGTCTTCAACATAACCATTTTCATCTGGCGTATCCACAGCACCAAGACCATTTTCAACGATAAACATCGGCTTTTGGTAACGATCCCAAATAGCATTGAGGGTAATACGAAGGCCTAGTGGGTCAATTTGCCAACCCCACTCTGAAGCTTCCAAATATGGATTTTTAATAGAGGCAAAGATATTGCCAGCAGTCTTTTCATTAACCTCTGGATCACCTGAAGCCACACGACTTGCATAATAAGAGAAGGAAACGAAATCAACAGTATGCTCTTTAAGAAGGGCCAAATCTTCTTCCGTCATCTCAAGCTCAATGCCATCACGTTCCCACTGTTTCTTAGCATAATTTGGATACTCTCCACGAGCTTGAACATCAGTAAAGAAATAGCTACTACGGTCTTCTTGCATAGCTGCCCAGTAGTCACGTGGATGGGCTGTATTTGGATAATATTGACCTGCTGCCAACATACAACCGACCTTATTTTCAGGGTCAATCTCATGAGCCAATTTCGTCACCATAGCTGAGGCTACCAACTCATGGTGAGCAGCCTGATATTTAACCTGCTCCTCATTCTCACCCTCTTCAAAGCAGAGTCCTGCTCCCATAAATGGGGCATGGAGAATCATGTTGATTTCATTGAAAGTGAGCCAGTACTTAACCAAACCTTTAAAGCGTGTGAAAAGGGTACGGCAAAGATTTTCATAGAAGCCAAGCATCTTACGATTACGCCATCCTCCATACTCGGTAATCAAGTGCATTGGACAATCAAAGTGTGTAATCGTCACCAAAGGTTCAATGCCATGCTTGTGACATTCCTTGAAGAGGTCCTCGTAAAAGGCAAGCCCAGCTTCATTTGGCTCAGCCTCATCACCCTTAGGAAAAATACGTGACCAAGCAATAGAAAGTCGATAAGTCTTAAAGCCCATTTCACCAAAGAGAGCAATATCTTCCTTGTAACGGTGGTACATATCGATGCTTTCCTTAGCTGGATAAAAATAACCATCCTCAAAATCAAACATCTTGCGACGTCCAGTAATAATCGAAAGGCGATCCTCACCAATTGGCACCACATCAACATTGGCTAAACCACGCCCATCAGCATCATAGGCACCTTCACATTGGTTAGCTGCTGTCGCACCACCCCACAAAAATCCGTCAGGAAAAGTTAATTTTTTAGTCATTATTCTACCTCCTATATCTTTCGACTTAATATGGTAATAGTATACAATAGCCTGTAATCGTTTTCTTATAGTAAACTACGGAAAACTGATACTATCCTATGATTTTAGACAAAAAAATTGAGAGTAGGGCAGATTCCCACATTCGATAAGAGCTGACTCCCAAACCACTCCTCATTATTACAATTATCAAAAAAAGAGTAAGAACTATCTCTTACTCCACAATTGTTGCTCCAAGCACATTTTTAAAATGCCCGATAGCAAAGTCATGAGCTTCAGGCGTCAAGGAGGCTGTTGCACTCTCTACCACCTCGATATCATAGCCCAAATTATAAGCATCAATGGCCGTATGTAACACACAAATATCTGTTAAAACTCCTGTCAAAACAACTGTCGTCACACGACGCTCACGTAAACGAATATCTAAATCCGTTCCGGAAAAGGCTGAATAGTGTCGCTTGTCCATCCAAAAGACACGATGGTCGTCCTTGATGGCATCATATACACCAGCTAACTTACCATAAAGTTCTCGCCCAGATGTCCCTGCAATATTGTGAGGTGGAAAGAGTTTAGTCTCAGGATGGAAGGTATCTCCTTCATCATGTCGATCCATGGCAACAAAGATATAATCCCCATTGTCATAGGCTTCTTGAGTTACCTGAGCAATACGATCTTCAATGGCTTGGGCAGGCTTACCAGCCGTCAACTTCCCATCATCTGCCACAAAATCATAAGAGTAATCAATTGATATCAATGCCTTTGTCATGCTACTTTCTCCTTTTAAAAAAAGTGGGGCAGGTCCTCCTACCTCACTCTCTTTCAGTATTCTTCTTATTCGTATTCTTTCAATTTGTCGTAGATACCTTCGTTAAGGACTTTAAGATAAGTCCCTTTCATACCGAGTGAACGACTCTCAATAATACCAGCTGATTCCAACTTACGAAGGGCATTAACGATAACTGAACGCGTAATTCCGATACGGTCAGCGATAACAGATGCTGTCAAGCGACCTTCCAAACCGTCCAATTCATTCAAGATAGCTGAAACTGCCTTGATTTCTGAGTAAGACAAGGTATTAATAGCCATGTTAATAGCTGTTTGTTTACGAATCGTTTCTTCCAAGTTCTCTGTTTGAAGGTTCAACAACTGCAACCCAACTACCGTAGAGGCTATCTCAACCAAGATAAGATCTTCATCCACAAAATCATGATCGTTACGCCAAATGATGAAAGAACCAAGACGCATACCACCACCATAGATAGGGGCAATTGTAGTCAAACCATCTGGGAAGTCATCTTTTGACTCCACTGGGAAAATGGTCAAGTCACTGTCAATACCAATGTTTTCTTGAGTATCATAAACACGGCTGATACCACGTGTGTATTCTTCTGGAAGTTGTTTAGCTTCAAAAAACTCTTCCACACGATCATTGTTGGTTTTGTACTTCATGGCAAAACCAAGGAGAGCACCACCACCATTAACGATAGCAGCGTTACAATCAATGATATCCGCCAATTGAGCAGCCATGTTGTTGTATGGAAGATCTCCTTCCAAGCTGTCTACTGAGCGTTGCAAGATAGATGTAATTTTACGTGTTTTAGCCAGCAAATTTGCCATATTTATTGTCTTCACTTTCTATTGTAGTCATAATAATATCAAGCCTTGTACTAATCTTCTGCGTCAAGACTCACTAGCCCTATCATTATAGCACACTTAACCCAGAAATTGCAAACAATTGTCTGAAAATTATTTATTATTCTACTATTCATTATATTAAGTATATTATGGCATTTTTAGGGAGAATGTTCAGATTTTGCTCAAATATATCCCCCTTTTAAAAACAATAAAAACCGGACGAGCCTTATTGTCCAGTTTTTTAAGGAATTAGCGCTTGTAATATGACAAGACTCGTTCGATTTTATTACCGAGATCAGCCAACTCTTCCACTCGAGGAAGATAGACAATACGGAAGTGATCTGGTTCATTCCAGTTAAAGCCTTTACCTGGAACTAGGAGAACCTTCTCCTTCTTCAAGAGACGAAGACAGAATTCTTCATCATCTTCAATATCATACATGTTACGGTCAATCCTAGGGAAGATGTAAAGCCCTGCATCTGGCTTAACAGCTGATAGCCCTGGAATAGCGTTTACGGTATTCGTGATAAACTCACGTTGTTCATAGATACGCCCACCAGGAATCAAGAGCTCATCAACGGATTGGTAGCCACCAAGTGAAGTCTGAATAACGTGTTGAGAGAGCACGTTGGCACAGAGACGCATGTTAGCCAACATATTAAGCCCTTCAATATAGCCTTTGACATTCTTTTTAGGTCCAGAGAGAACCATCCAACCCACACGGAAACCACAGATGCGGTGAGACTTAGAAAGACCATTCATAGACACGCAGAAGACATCTGGTGCAAGACTAGCAATTGCAGTATGTTTCTTACCATCCATAACCAAGCGGTCATAAATCTCATCCGCAAAGATAATCAAATCATTTTGTCGAGCAATATCAACAATCTGTTCAAGAACATCCTTAGGATAGAGCGAACCTGTAGGATTATTGGGATTGATGACTACAATTGCCTTAGTATTTGATGTAATCTTTGATTTGATATCATCAATATCTGGATACCAGTTAGATTTTTCATCACATACATAGTGTACGGCATTACCGCCTGCTAGACTGACACAGGCTGTCCAAAGAGGATAATCTGGCATTGGGACCAAGACCTCATCTCCATCATCAAGCAAGGCCTGCATAGATATGGAAATCATCTCTGAAACACCATTACCAATATAAATATCATCAATATCTACATTTGGGAATCCCTTTAACTGGCAATACTGCATAATCGCCTTACGAGCTGAGAAAATCCCTTTACTATCCGAATACCCTTCACTGTTACGAACATTCATAATTAAATCACGAATGACTTCATCCGGTGCTGTAAAGCCAAATTCCGCAGGATTTCCCGTATTAAGACGAAGAATCTTTTCACCGTTAGCAATCATACGGTTGGCTTCATCCAAAACTGGTCCACGAATATCATAGGCAACGTGTTCCAACTTTGATGATTTATCAAATGTTTTCATAAGTTAATCCTTTCAAAAGATACTAAAAGCAGATACATCTAGCAGAAAATAAGAAAATTCAACACCTGATGGGGATTTCCACTTTTATTGACACCAACTTTATTTAGGCTCAGCCATTTGGTATCATTTCTGAAGACTTGTCTTCCTATTGTTTAATTATCATGTTTCTTACGAAGCTAATAACAGATTGTATTATACCTCTTTTTCATGCAATCTTCAATTTTTAGATAATACTGAAATCTTCACATTACTACGGACATCCTAAAGTAAGCAGTCAAAAAAAGATTTCAGAAAATCCATAACAACGCTTTCATTTTTTAAATTAAAGGAGTATAATAAAGCTAAAGATAGGAGGTAGAGCTTATGTCTCAACAATATGAACGTATTATGGTAGCTGTCGACGGTTCTTACGAATCAGAACTGGCCTTTATTAAAGGTGTGCACGTTGCAAAACGTAATAATGCTCAGTTACTATTGGTACACGTTATCGATACACGCGCCCTTCAAAGCGTTGCGACTTTCGACTCTTATATCTATGAAAAACTAGAAGACGAAGCTAAAGCTGTTTTGGCTGACTTTGAACGCCAAGCCAGAGAAGCTGGTTTAACCAAGATTCGCAAAGTTATTGAGTTCGGTAATCCTAAGAGCCTCTTGGCTGTTGATATCCCTGATAAGGAAAATGTTGACCTTATTATGGTTGGTGCCACTGGTCTCAATACTTTTGAACGCTTGCTTATTGGTTCATCTTCTGAATACATTCTCCGTCACGCAAAAGTTGACTTGCTCATTGTTCGTGACTCTGAAAAAACACTTTAGTCACCTCTCACAAGCACCTCTGGTGCTTTTCTCATACAAAAAAAAGAACTGAGATTTTAACTCTCAGTTCTTTTTTGTTCTATTTTTCAGACTTTGCTGATTCAGACATCACTTCAGACTCTGAAGTTGACTGGCTTTCTTCGACCAAGTCTTCACTAGCAGATTGACTTGAGGCACCTGCTTGCTCCAAAGCAAGGCTAGTTGAAAGGCTCTCACGCTCTGCTTCCTGACTAAGGCTAGCTTCAACAATCATGAGTTCCTTTTGACGTTCTGTTTCACGAAGGTATTCACGTTCTTCTAGCTCTTCCTGACGACGTCTTTCCTGCTCAAGTCTTTGAGCTTTTTGACGCTCACGCTTAGCATGACGTTTTTGCGTCTCATCAATCAAGACCTTAGTGTTGTCTTTAATATGCATCCACTTAATAAGACGAACTAAGAGTCTCCATAGGAAAACAATAATCGATTCTGCGAAAAGAAGAATCTCAACCAGAATAACACCTAGCAAGCTCCAAGCCATGAAGAGTGTAATCAATAATTGCGTGAAAATCTTCTTCAAGTCACCCAAATGATTGTTGTGAATATTAAGAGTCTCAAGAAAAAGATCTAAAATTCCTTGCAAGAGGTGTGATTTAACAGATTTGTCTCCCTCTAAGCTCAAGTCCGTTTGAACTTCTGCCGGAGTAACAACGGTCAAGTCCCCATCTTGGTAGACATCAATACGGTCTCCTAATTTTATATCAAAATCAAAAAGCGTGCGATCTATTTTCTTAAGTCGCCCGTCAGGATGACTGAGATAAACAAAGTCATCATCAAATTTTAAAATACGAAACATAATTTACCTGCTCTTTATTGCTCCTTAAATAATAACAAAGTTAAAAAGCCCTTGTCAAGAGCTTCTTTTTCAATCCAAGGTTTTAACACCGATACGATTTTTATACTCTTGATACGTTTCAGTGTGCATGAGAGCTTTGGCATTTTTGACCCGATCTGCTGTTGGTGGTTTGACCCCTTCCAAAGGATATGGAATACCGAGCTCACGCCATTTGAACTCACCCATTGTATGGTAGGGAAGGATTTCAAATTTATCAACATTTTTCAAGGTCTTTACAAACTCGCCGAGCTTAATCAAGTGTTCATCAAAGTCTGTCAAACCAGGTACCAAGACATGGCGAATCCAGACTGGAACTTGTTTATCAGACAGATATTGAGCAAATTCCAAGATATTCTTATTAGGTTGACGGGTCACAAACTTGTGTTGTTCAGGATCAATCTCTTTGATATCCAGTAGAACCAAGTCAGTTACAGCCAAAAGTTTGTCAACAACTTCATGATACTCAGGAGTATTGCGGTAAGCAAACCCACAAGTATCAAGCGTACAGTGAATTCCTAGCTTCTTAGCCTCTGTAAAGAGGGCAGTGACAAAATCAATCTGAAGCATGGCCTCACCACCTGAAACAGTGATACCACCATGCTCACCCCAGAAATGACGGAAACGAAGAGCCTCATCTAAGACATCTTCAACCGTACGTTCAACAGCCTTATTTGACTCCATAGCCCAAGTATCTGGATTATGACAATATTGGCAACGCATCTTACAGCCTTGCATGAAAACAATAAAACGGATACCCGGACCATCTACGGATCCAAAACTTTCGGTTGAATGAACAAGTCCAGTCACCTGACTGTAATCAATTTCTGCCATGGCAGCCTCCTTGTAAACGCTTTTTACATGTTTTTATTATACCTCTTTTATCGGAAACATGCTCCATATCTGCCTGAATTCAAGCAAAGGTTATACTATAATACATCTAAAATTAAATGATATCTATACTATACCAGAAGAAAAACAAAAAAACTGGAAATATCCAGTCTTTTATCATCTATATTATTAGGCACGTTTCTTAAGCCCCAAAAAGGCCGCAGCAGCAAGGAAAAATGTTCCTGCCAATGTCAAGATTACTGTTGATGCTTCACCAGTCTTAGGAAGTGTAACTTCCTTACCTTTAGCATCTTTACCAGTCAATGTACCGTCAGCATTCACTTTGAATCCTACTGCTTCAGGAGCAACAACACTTGTTGTACCATCAGTGTTAGCGATGACAATTTGGCTGTTTTGTGTAGACACAATTGTTTGACCAGCTGCAGTGACAACTGGAGCTGTTGGTGTTACGGTAACAACAGGTTGTCCATTAATGTTCACTGCTGGAGTTTCAGGGGTTTGAGCTGCTTCACTTGTCCCTTTATCAGTTGGTGAGGCCGGTTCTTCTGGCTTATCGGCTGGTTTCTCAGTTGGTTTATCAGCTGGTGTTGTTGATGAATCAACTGTTGGAGCCGGTGTCGCAGGTGTTTCTGGAGTTGCTGGTGTTGTTGGTTCAGCTGGTACTTCAGGAGCTGTAGGTGTTGTTGGCGTTGCCGCACCTGTGTTTGAATCATTGCTACGAGCCAAGTCACCATCACTTGGGGCTGTTGAAGGACCTGTTGCTACACGATCTGTCGTTGGTTGTGTAAGAACAGCATCATTTGTCGCAATACCGTCGTCCGCAAAAGAAGTTACTGGTACAAAAGCTCCTAGGGTAAGGGTGAGTAAAAGCAAGCTACTATATATAGATTTTTTAGAAGCCATTAAGATTCTCCTTTTTTTCATTTATCAGTTAATTCATATTCTACCATAAAAAAGTAATAAAAGACTGTTTTAATTAAAATCTTATTTATTTTTATTCTAAATCTATCAATACGCTAAAATATGTTAGAGTATCTCCAAAATTATAGTTCTTTTTATGACAAAATCTAGCAGTTTGGATAGGTAAAAAAGGCTTTATAACGTACGTTATAGACATTTTCTAATCTTATTATTTTGATAAGCGGATATTCCAAGATAGATAAGAAAAAGCACTTTCACTCATAATGAGAGAAAGTGCCTAATTAGTAGATAGTCGCTTTTGAGTTCCAACATTTTCTAATAAAAACGTGGAAAAAACTATTCTTCTGCCTCTTCTGGAGCTGCCGTGATGATTACCTTAAGTTTGGTTACGCGACCATCCTTAACCTTATCATTGATAAATTCGAGGTGTTTGTCCTTGTTGATAACTGAATAGTGTTCCTTGACTTCTTGAGTTGGGATGGCCCCCACACCAGTCAAATAATAACCTGCGATAGTATCAACATCATCACTCTCAAGTTCTGTATCAAAATGTTCATTGAAGTCGTTAAGAGTCATAGCTCCTTCGACAATATAAGTATTCTCACCAATTTCACGAACTTCCACACTAGTTTTATCTGTTTCGTCGTCAATCTCACCAACGATTTCTTCCAAAAGGTCCTCGAAGGTAACAAGACCAGCAACGCCACCGTATTCATCAAGCAAGATAGCCATCTGATTATTGGTGTTACGAAAGGCTGCCAAGAGATCATTAACGAAGATAGTCTCTGGAACAAAGAGAGGTTCGTTCATGATTCGACGAAGTTTGATATTTTCAAAACCAAGTTCAAAACCTGCTTTTAGAAGGTTTTTAGTATGAATGACACCGATAATCTTGTCCTTGTCATCTTCATAAACAGGGATACGAGAGAAACTTTCCTTGAGAATAGCTTGGATATTTTCTTGAGTATTGTCTTCGATATCAATCATGAAGGCATCTGTACGAGGGACCATAACCTCACGTGCCATCAATTCATCAAGAGAGAAAATCCCCTGAAGCATTTCAATTTCTTCAGCCTCAAGTGTATCTTCACTCTTGGTCAACATGTACTCAATCTCATCCCGAGTCATCTGCTCATCCGCATCATCAAAGGTCATAGGCGTCAAATGAGACACAAGATTTGTCGATGCTGAAAGAATCCAAACAAAGGGACTAACAATCTTACCAGTAACAATAATAACTGGTGCTGAGTAGATGGCTAGATTTTCCTTGAGGTTCATAGCAATACGTTTAGGATAAAGTTCCCCAAAAACAATCGAGATATAGGTCAAGACAACCAAAGAAATCATACTACCTGCTGTCTTAGCCCAGGCTGCATGACCAAACCAAGTCGCTATTACTGCACCTAGTGAAGCGGAGAGACTAGCCCCTTGTAAGAGACTGATAAAGGTAATACCAACTTGAATGGTTGATAAGAAGTTATTTGGATTTTCAAGAACCTTGAGCAGGCGAATAAATTTCTTGTCGCCTTCTTCAGCCTTTTGTTCCACACGTGAACGGTTTAGTGATACTAAAGCCATCTCTGATGCTGAGAAAAAGGCCGTAAGCAAGGTTAATATTAGTAATAAAATAGATTGAAATAATAAGGACTGACCACTGGAGTCTTCCATTTTTTCTTCTCCTCTAAAAAAATTCTGACTTCCATTATATCACAATTTCCCAATATAGGTTCCTATTTTATGCTATAATTAGAGTAATTTATCATCGAAGGAGAGACTTATGTCACTTATACGCTTAGAAAATGTCAGCTTGGCCCGCCAAGGAAAAACACTTTTGTCTGACCTTAACTGGACAGTTGAAAAAGGACAAACCTGGGCTATCCTGGGACTTAACGGTGCTGGAAAATCAACCCTCCTACGTTTGTTGACAGCTGAATTCTTCCCTTCTGAGGGAAAGGCTGAGATACTAGGCTACACCTTTGGGAATGGAGACATCACAGGTCTTCGTCAACATATCGGTATCGTCAGCTCCTTCATCACTGAGCGTCTTCCTCAACATATGACAGCTGAAAAAATCGTCCTTACTGGTAAATACAAGAGCTCAATCCTCTACAAGGCATATGGGGATAAGGAGTTGCAAGAAGCCAAGGATATGCTGACTTCACTTGGTGCTGGAGATTTGATTGGTCGTAAATACCGTGGCCTTTCTCAGGGAGAAAAGCAAATCTGTTTGATTGCTCGCAGTCTCATGGAAGATCCTGACATCATTATCCTTGACGAAGCGACTGTTGGCTTGGACCTATTTGCCCGCGAAAAACTCTTACGTCAGATTGACCGTATCACCTCGCTTCCACATGCTCCATTGGTTCTTTACGTCACCCACCATGCTGAAGAGATTACTGAAAAAATGGACCACATTCTCCTACTCCGTCAGGGAAGAATCGTGGCACAAGGACCAAAAAACGATATTATCACACCGGAAGTTCTAGCTGACTTCTACCAAAATCCTGTTCAAATTATCCCAATTGACGACCATCGTTTTTACATTAACCCTCTTTTATAGAGACAAGTCATAAATTAACTTGATTTAGGGCCAATTCTAAAACAACAAGTCCCCCAGACTAGGTCTAGGGGACTTGTTGTTTTATGGCTACTCCTCTGTTATTTTCGATACGCCATACAAAATTAAGGCTGGAACGATAAGCTGTTCTATAGAACCATATGAAACAATGAATAGCCCAGCAACTACATATAGACGGTTTTTGTTAGCGGTGCTTATAGCTCTTGGAAGCATCATAGTAGGAATAATAATTAATGGAGTCATCATAATGAAGTACATAAACCAACCAATACCTGCTAAGGGATTAGATTCGTCTATAGGATAGTAAATGACAGAAATTAAATTAATAACTAAATCCCTAAGTGATAAGATAAAAGCAGTCCAAAGCCAAGGGGAATGAAGACCTTGAGGATTGAGTTGTCTTTGGCTCTCCGCATAATCATAACTCTTACGCTCTTCAATGACAGGTTTGGTTCTTTTCTCCACCAGCAGATCATCTTCACTCAACTCAAACCCATACTTCTTCTGCCATTTTTCAACTAGTGTGGAAGTGTTGCCGTTTGTACGATAGACAAGATAGGATGATACTACTAGTAGAAAAAGAGAGACATCAGTAATGATATGGTCAACCAAGAAACCATAAACCAACTCAAGTAAACTAGTAACTATGATAAAGATTGAAGAGATTCTTAATTTCTTTTGAGTTGTTTCAGCTATTAATGTAAGGAACAAAAATATACTTGCACACTCTAGAACAGGATACAGTATGTAAAAAATACCACTAATATCTTTTGTAGAAATCTTTACGTAATGTGTAGCCCATACTACAGCTACCATCCCTAATCCAAGAAGGGGAACAGAGAACTGCCAAGCTGACGGACTCTTAAGGGAGGCTAAGAGTATTGAAAGCTCTGCCTTCATAATCATAATAACAAGCCAAGCTAAACAAATTACAGTTAAAACTGGTGAAACTAACCAGGGTTTAAAAATGGAAGCCGGTACTATAAAATAGGTAACTAGCTGACAAATATGGAAGGCAAACACAGCTAAGACGCCCTCAGCTTTCCGCTTGTCCTTCAAAAGCCTAAAAACAAACCATACTAAAACGACTTGCTGTGGAAGTTGAGAACTTAGTACAGATACAGAATTGAGCGTTTCATACTCAAAATGCAAACCATAAGACCTAAGCATAGAAAGAGCTAACAATACTTCAAAAAAGATAAGTATATAATACCAAGTTTTTCTGGACATACAACCGCCCCACCTTTCATTTAATCTTAGAGAAAACATCTTTCAATACCATTACACTCCTTTTTATGTAAGCGCTTTACCTTTACAGTAAAATATTCCCTCTTTTCTTTACTTGATAACAAAACAGTCCTTTTTGACCGAATAGATTCTAGAATGAACCACATAGACAAATGATATTGTCCGTAAGTTAACCTTTTGATAACTTAGTAGGTGTTAAAGCAAAATATCTTTCAGATATAGAAAACGAGGTAAAAACATGACTAAAGTAATAGGTATTGGATTAATCGGTACAGCAGTAACAGTTATCACTTACAGTATTCTCGGCTTCCCAAAATTGGAGGTGTCCCTTTGGCCACTCTTTCCAGTCGCCCTTTTTGCTTTCTTTGCAATAGAAAATCTTATCAAAAAAGATTATAAATCTAGTTTCATGAGTACTTTGATTGGTTTAATGATTGCTAATGCAATCTATGACTTGCTCCCTATTTCAAACAGTATCCTGATTGTTGCAGGAATCCTAACATGCCTAGGACTGGGCTTTCTTTTTCCAAACCACGATAATGAAAAAGAGAGACATTAAAAAGAAGCCAAGAAAAATCTTGGCTTCTTCACTTAAGCTCGACCTCGAGCCAGATTAATCATATCATAGGTTAAAGTGTTGCTAGTTTCTTTGAGAGAGTAATCCTCCAAAGTATTGACTTCCTTACGAAGCTGCTTGGCATAACGGCTAGAGATAAGCTCAGCCTGCTCGTACTCGTTAATAACCTTACGTTCCAAATAGTAGCCTCGTAACATTTCATCGATATTGTCTGGATGAAGGTGGGTGATAACCCGCTCAACAAAAGCACCTGATTGAATTATTTCAGCCTCTTGAAGTCGATTACGCTTCAAATAAGACAAGAGTTCTGAATGATAAACACCTTCCAGATTACTCAAGGCTTCTAAAATCTGCTCCGTATTTGTTAAATAAAGTTCAGCCATATGGTCACGGTTTTCTTCCGTCAACCTAGGACCCCTCCTAGTTTCATCCTGATTAATACGAAACTTGAAAGTAAGAGCCAAGTGCAACAATCTACGAAGGCCACGCACAAAGACAGCTAGAGCGTAAGAAAGACTAGAGACAAAACCACGGTTAATACGACGCTCTAAGCTCTTGATATAACGTTGGTAGAGATTGTATTCGAGTTCTGAAATCTTGCCCTTCTTGTAGGCATATTCCAGACCCTCACTCTCAATTTCCATAATCATGACTCGGATATTGGCCAACTCTTCTTTGACATCATTTGATTCCTGCTCCAAGATTAAATCTTCCAAGCGTTGATTGTAGTTGTCAATAGTAGCATAGACAGCTCCTTGATTAGTTGACTGTTTTAGATCTTTTTCCAACTCGCCGACCACATCATTAAGAATGGCAATCTGCATATAATGGTTGGTTGTGTGCGCTGGTCCAGTGGCTAGCTTAGGTAGGACTAAGATACCTGTTAAGAAACTTAATAAAGTGACACCCGCTACCGTAAAGAGCAAGAGACTATGTTCCAAAGCCGTCATATTGGCAACCGGAAGCAAAAGGATGGTTGCAATTGAGACCGTTCCTTTGACACCAGAAAAGGTTAAAAGAGTAGCACCCTTCCAGATTTTTTTCAGTGATCGTTTGGCCCCCCAAGCTCTTTGGGCAAATACCGCACTAATCATAACAAAACGAATGCCAAACATGGTCGCTGTTAAAAGGACGATAGCAAGAAGCATCCAGAGATTATCGTAGGTAGTGCTACGCAGTACTGGGGCTGCTAGGGTTGGAAGTTCTGTTCCCAAGAGGAAAAAGACCATGCCATTAAGCATGAAGGTAATGGTTCCCCAAATCGTATGAGAAACACTATCCAACTTGGCATCAAAAACGGTGATTTTTTTAAAGCGACTGGCAAGTGAAATCCCTGCTACGACAACAGCAATAATTCCGGAAGCATGAATTTCCTCGGCTACAAAGTAAGAGGAAATCGGTAGTACCAACTCTAGTAAGAGAGCACCTGTGACATCTGCAGCATCCATATTATCCAAAATGGTCAAAAAGAGACGATTAAATAAGGCTGTAATCAAGCCAACCAAAAAACCACCAAGCACAGAAATAACCAAATTCCAGCTCGCATCAAGGAGGGAGAAAGCACCCGTTGTCAAAGCGGTCACCGCCACCTGAAAGGCAACCAAGCCAGAGGCATCGTTTAGAAGCCCTTCACCCTGCAAAATATAGCTAATCCACTTTGGAAAACTAAAGCGTTTAGAAATAGCAGAATAGGCCACCAAATCCGTTGGCCCAAGAGCCGCCCCAATGGTTAGGCAGGCAGACAAAGGCACTGAGGCAGGCAAGACAGCCTTAGCAAGATAACCGATTCCCATCGTAGACACGAAGATGACTGGAAAAATCAAAAATAGAATGAGTTTCCAGTTACGTAAAATACTGGTAATATCACTTTCTTCACCCTCACGAAACAGCAAGGGAGCAATAATGAAAGCTAGAAAAAGTTCCGTTTCAAGCTCGAAAGCACGTTCCTTAAAAAGAAAACCGATACCCACTCCAAAAATAATTTGGATCAAGGGTAGGGGAAGACGTGGAAAGACACGATTGATAACGTTCGATAAAATCAAGCTAAAAAGAAGAACAAGCAAAGCTAACGATAGATGCATAGCTCCTCCTACCCTTCCTTATGACAACAGTTTGAGAATAGTTCTTTTTGCTTACTAATTTTTTTATCAATGGCAGTGACATCTTCCTTAGCCAAAAGTTTATGGCAACGTTCGACCTCAAGACTAGCTAACTTTTTCTTGATCTTAGCCGTTTTACGATTATCAACCTTTTTCAAAGTACCCTCGGCACTCTGCTTATCAATATATTTGGCCTGCATATCTGCAAGTTTTTCTTTAATATCTGTAATCATTGTAATTTCTCCAACATCACCAAAAATGGTGGGGTATTAATTTGATTAAGGGGTTGGTAAAGCATGACTGTGAAAACACGCTGGTCCAAACCGATAACGTACTCAAGCACAGCATCCTTCTCCATATCACCACCATCATGACCGTAGTAAATCATAATAGCCAAGCGCCCACCAACCTCTAAGCGGTCAAGGATTTTCTCAATGGCCTCAAGAGTCGTATGGGGCTTAGTGATGACACTTTTGTCTGCAGATGGCAGGTAGCCCAGATTGAAAATAGCTGCTCGAATAGGTTCCGTGACATAATGGTCCAGATTTTCGTGACCATCTAAAATGAGTTCCGCATTTTCAATTCCCAGGTCTGACAAGCGTTGACTGGTCTTTTCAAGCGCCTGTTTCTGCACGTCAAAGGCATAAACCTTCTTGGCAAGGCCAGCCAGAAAGGCTGTATCATTGCCGTTTCCCATGGTCGCATCGATAGCTAGACTCTCATCATCCAGCACTTCTGCTAGAAAGTCATGAGATAGATGAATGGGTCGTTTAATCATGCTTTTTCCTCCTGCTCGCTAGCTACTTTGCACCCTTGCCATGAGTCACGACGTTCCATCTCTTTGTCAATGGCATTAAGGACTTCCCACTTGTTGAGACTCCACATAGGACCAATCAACATATCTCGCGGCGCATCACCAGTAATCCGATGAATGACGATATCCTTAGGGATGATTTCCAACTGGTCACAGATGATTGACACATACTCTTCCTGACTCAGCAATTTAAGACGCCCCTCGTGGTAATCTCTTTGCATACGGGTATTGGTCATCAGGTGGAGGAGGTGGAGTTTGATTCCCTGAATGTCATTGTCCGTCACACAACGGCGAACATTTTCCACCATCATCTCGTGAGTTTCCCCTGGCAATCCATTAATCAGGTGCGAAACAATTTCAGCCTTGGGCGCACGCTCACGCACACGCTTAACCGTCTCCACATAGAGTTCATAGCTGTGTGCTCGGTTAATGAGTTCTGACGTTTCTTCATAAGTCGTCTGCAAACCAAGTTCAACAGTCACATGCATACGTTCTGTGAGTTCTGCCAGATAATCAATCACATCATCTGGCAAACAGTCTGGGCGAGTACCGATATTGATGCCAACAACACCAGGCTCATTGATAGCCTGTTCGTAACGTTCCTTGATAATCTCAAGCGGAGCGTGGGTATTGGTAAAATTTTGAAAATAAACCAGATATTTCTGAACTTCTGGCCACTTGCGGTGCATAAAGTCAATCTCATGGTAAAACTGCTCACGAATCGGTGCCTCAGGAGCTACAATGGCGTCCCCAGACCCCGATACCGTACAAAAGGTACAGCCACCATGAGCCACTGTTCCATCACGGTTGGGACAATCAAAGCCCGCATCTATAGGAAGTTTGAAAATCTTTTCGCCAAAAATCTCACGATAGTAATCATTGACTGTTCTATAACGTTTTTTCATAAAGACTATTATAACACTTTGACCTTAAAAAGAGAGTAAGACTAGGACAAAAATCATGGATTTCTGCCTGTCCTACTCTCTCTTCTTACTTAGTCTTTTTCAAATAATCAATGGCTTCTTGAGCTGTTTTAACAGGGACGATTTTCATCTTGGTCCCCAGTTTCTTGGCAGCTTCCTTGGCCTCTTGATAGTTAGTCTTAGCATCCGGATCAGCCTTTTTCATTTCCTTAGTTACTGGATTATTTGGCACGAAGAAAATATCTGCGCCACTATCAGCCGCTGATTTCACCTTGAGGTAGGCCCCACCGATATCACCGACAGCCCCATCCTTTTCAATAGTGCCTGTTCCAGCAATTTTACGGCCAGCCTTGAGGTCTTGACCAGACACCTGATCGTAAATAGCCAAAGTAAACATAAGCCCCGCACTTGGTCCACCAACACCATCAAGTTTAAACTTCACGTTTTCAGGACTCTTGACCTCAGTATGATCCGTCAAACCAATACCGATACCATTTTTACCATTAGCAATCTTAATGATCTTACCAGTGGCAGTCTTTTCTTTGTCCTCTGTCGTATAAGTGACCTTGACTTTTGAACCCAACTTAAGTCCCTGGACGTATTTAATCAAGTCAGTAGAATTATCAAAGGTCTTGCCATTGACAGCTGTCACCGTATCCGCAATATTAAGGACACCCTTGAAACTAGAATCATCAGCCACCTGAAGCACATAAACACCCATATACTCCAAGCTAGCCTCCTTACCAGCCAGAGTCAAGCCCTGATAAATCGCCTGGTTTTGGGAAGTCTCCATGTAAAACTGGTTAATACGCATGAAATCTTCGTCAGAGTAATTTCCAGTCGCCTCTTCAGCCGTTTGAAGCTTTGCAAAATCATTAAGCTGAGCATAGAGCATGAGGGCCAAAGTCGCCTTGGTTTGAGCCACTGCCACAAAATTGTAGGATCCTTTTGAATCATCAGCTTTCTTATCTACAGTCAAGACTTCCTTGGTATCAAAAGCACCACCCGGAAGCTCAACATAATAATTATTTAGCGGGAAAAAGAGAGCAAACAGGAGGAACAGTACCGTAAAAATACTTAATAACCACCACTTAATCCGCCACATTTTCCCTAATAGTGATTTAGATTCGTTCTTGTTTGCCACGCTTGGCCTCCACTTTCTTAACAACTGCTTGAGGAACATAAGAACTAATGTCCCCCTCAAAATAAATCAACTCACGCACACGACTAGATGACACTGGTGTCACCTCATGACTAGCAATCAAATAAACCGTTTCAAGCTCAGGCGCCAGCCCCTTATTGAAATAATCCATATTAGCCTCATAGTCAAAATCTGTCGCATTACGAAGGCCTCTAACCAGATAAGTCACCCCAAGATCTCTGGCGACATCTACAGCCAGACTATCGTGAGCCGTTATAACCTTGACATTGGGAAAATCTGCTACAACCTCTTCCAAGATACGCTTGCGAGTCTCAATGTCCCAGAAGCCCTGCTTATCTTTATTATAAAATAGTCCAATATAGAGCTCATCAAAGAGCTTGCTGGCTCTGGCAATAATATCCATATGCCCATTGGTAATCGGATCAAAAGACCCCGTAAACATAGCAATCTTTGTCATAGCATTCCTTTCTACAACTTCCCTATCAAAGGCTAACGCACGTAAACGGTCACCTTACTGATACCATAGGTTTTCTGCTTCCAAATCCCAAAGTTTGAAATTTCTTCAGGCAAGTCCACAGCCTTATCCGTCTCGCAAACCAACATAACTTCTTCAGCCAAGAGCCCTTGCTCCTCTAACTGAGTAATATTAGCCACAATCTGCTCTTTGGCATAAGGCGGATCTAAAAGCACCAAGTCAAATTGACCTGTCAATTGTGTCAATGCACGCGTTGCATCCATCTTCAAAAGTTGGAACTGCTTCTCACTCTTGGTCATCTTGATATTTTCCTGAATAACAGCCTGTGCCCGACGATCCTTTTCCACGAGGACAGCAGACGACATACCACGACTGATAGCCTCAATAGCCAGGCTACCGCTCCCAGAAAAGAGATCCAAAACACGCCCTCCATCAAAGAAAGGACCAATCATATTGAAAATAGCACCTTTGACCTTGTCCGTTGTTGGACGAGTCGTTTTGCCTTCTAACGTTTTAAGCGGACGCCCGCCAAAATCACCTGCTACAACACGCAAGTTGGTCACCTCGTTTTTACTGATTTTTAGTAAGACTTTTCTATTATAACAAAAAATTACACATAGATGTTGCCACAAAGAAATCTAGTCATGCTAAATACCTACAAGACCACACAAAAAACTCGAGAACCTCCCGAGTTTCCATTTATTTTACTTATCACCAAGTGCAGTCACGTAGTTGTAGGCTTCGATACCAGCTGTGGCACCATCCCCTACGGCTGTTGTAATTTGGCGAAGGTCTTTCTGGCGGACATCCCCAATGGCAAAGATACCAGGAATACGTGTCGCCATCTTATCATCTGTAATTACCCAACCATCTTGGTCAGTGATGTCAAGACCTGTCAAGTAATCTGAAACTGGATCAAGTCCCACATAAACAAAGACACCGCCAAATTCGTGGTTAGTCACCTCACCAGTTTTGACATTCTTGATATCAACACTGCGAACCTTGATATCATCACCTTTGATTTCTTCAACGACTGAATCCCAGATAAACTTGACCTTTTCATTGGCGAAGGCACGGTCTTGAAGAACCTTTTGGGCACGCAATTCATCACGACGGTGAACAATGGTCACGCTATTGGCAAAGCGTGTCAAATAAATTCCTTCTTCAACGGCAGAGTCACCACCACCAACGACCAAGAGGTCTTGATTACGGAAGAAGGCACCATCGCACACCGCACAGTAAGAAACACCACGGCTGTTGTACTCTTCTTCACCAGCAACACCAATATGACGGTGTTTGGCACCAGTCGCAATGATAACTGTCTTGGTTTGGTACTCCTCATCACCAGTTTTGACAACTTTATAGTCACCCTTGTCTTCGATACCAGACACAATACCATAAAGATTTTCAACGCCCAATTTTTCCAAGGGTTCAAACATCTTCATTGACAATTCTGGACCAGAGATACTTTCAAAACCAGGGTAATTTTCAATATCAGACGTGTTATTCATCTGTCCACCAGGAGCACCTTGCTCCAAAGTTGCCACTTTAAGGTTGGCACGAGCTGCATAAAGTGCTGCAGTCATCCCCGCAGGACCAGCTCCAATAACAATTGTATCGTACATGAGTAACTCCTTATATGATTTTCTTGTAGAGATATCTTACACCTAATGTGCCAACAAAGCTAGAATTATGCATTCAGTACGATAAGAATCGCCATAAAAGCAAATGCCAAAACTGGAATCGAAACCATCGACATCATAATAGCATCATAGAGGGCACCTTGACGCTCCTTAACAGTTTTGTCTGCACGACGTAACGCACGCCATCCAAGCCAAATGGCACCAATCACCAAGCACACAAAGAAAGCAATCACAAGGCCTAAGAGATAAAATTTAAAAATATTTAATAACATAAATCATCCTAAAGTGAGAAATAGAAAAGGCTGAGATAACATTCTCCAACCTCTAAATTCGACTAGTAATAACTGCACGATGCAGCCTCTGATTGGACTATAGTCGCCTTTGAAACATTCAAAAGTTCCTAATCATCCTTGTGGGATTTTGACTATGGACTAAACTGTAGTCCTATCCCACTACCTTTTCTATTGTAACAAAAATCCCATCTTAAAGATATTGTTTTGAATAAGAAGCGAAAAATTCTTTTGTTCGTTCTTCTTTTGGATGGTTAAAGATTTCATCGGGTGTTCCTTGTTCAAGGATATGACCTTTTTCAAGGAAAAGCACCTTGTCAGCCACTTGATAAACAAAGTTCATGTCGTGACTAACCAAAACCATGGTCTGACCTGACTTAGCCGCATCAGCGATTGATTTTTCAACCTCACCAACCAACTCAGGGTCAAGGGCAGATGTTGGTTCGTCAAGCAAGAGCACATCAGGCTTCATTGCAAGGGCACGAGCCAAGGCCACACGTTGCTTTTGACCACCTGACAAGTGACGTGGGTAGTGATTTTCACGATTAGAAAGCCCAACCTTAGCGAGCTCTTCTTTCGCAATCTTGGTAGCTTCGTCGTCAGAAAGTTTCTTAACAATCTTGAGACCTTCCTTAACATTATCCAAGGCTGTACGACGTTCAAAGAGGTTAAACTGTTGGAACACCATGGACAACTTACGACGAAGAGTAAGGATTTGCTCTTTGGTAATTGTTTCGAAATCTACCTTGAAATCGTCAATGGTAATAGTACCAGAATCAGGCTGTTCCAAATAGTTTAAGCTACGAAGAATAGTCGACTTCCCTGCACCAGAGGCACCAACAAGAGCCACAACTTCACCCTTTTCAATGTCAATATCAATGCCATCGAGAACCTTTTGTCCTGAAAATTCCTTGGTCAAATTTTTGATACTAATCATTAGCGGTCACCTCCAATTCCAGAAATGTCAGTCGCTTCAGGAGCCTTAATGGCCATATGATTTTCAACCGAACGACCAATGTACTCAATCAAGATTGAGATTGCCCAGTATACAAGGGCAACTGAGATATAACGTTCAAAGTAACGGTAGTCGGCACCACCCAAGATTTGAGCCTGTGCATACATTTCGACGATACCTGCACTAAAGGCAAGTGATGTTCCCTTAGTCAAACCAATCAAACTGTTAATCAAACTTGGTGTCGCAATAACTGCCGCATTTGGAATGATGACACGACGGTAAACTTGTGCTGATGTCATCCCAAGAGAACGGGCAGCTTCGATTTCCCCAGCGTCAACGGCCTGAATCGCTGCACGGATGGTCTCACTCATGTAAGCTGCTTCATTAAAGGCAAAGGCTGTAATAGCGAAGATAGCTGGTGGAATCTCATTAATGTTCCAATCTAAGCCGAACTCACCATTCAAGTAACGAAGGAAGAGTGGAATACCATAGTAAGTCAACATGAGTTGTACAAGGATTGGTGTCCCACGCAAGAAGCTCACAAAAACGGCTTGAATTGGATAAAGGATACGTACTCGATTGATTTTAACAACCGCAAAGACAAGGGCCAAAATCAAACCGAAGAAGGCACCTGCAATAGTCAATCCCAAAGTTAAAGGCAGGCGTTCCACAATCTTAGGAACAGCATCGAAGACAGCCTTCCATGAGAAGAGCTTACCAGCTGGCATCCAAGATGAAATCCATTTGAAGACAACCGTAACCAGTTGCAAAACATAGCCCCAAAGGATTTCCACTAGCCATGATAAGGGAATGGCTAAAGCAACAGCTACTGCCAAACCAACCAAGCCAAGGATAACTTGGAGATACCAAGGTGACCGATTAAATGCTTCTATACTCTTTTTCACAATGTCGCCCTTTCTTTCTAAAAAAGTCGGTTAGCCTAGTGCTAACCGTTCAAATATCTTATCATAAATTTTATAATATTCATTTTAGCACGACTCAGAAAGTCTGTGAAATAGTCTTTTCTTATCAAAGTGATAAGGAAATCATATCACTGATAATTCAGCTTTATTAACGTCAAAAAGCTGAGACAGCAGTCTCAACTTTTAACAGTCTTATTTCAAATCACTGACGTAATCGCCACCGAAGTATTCCTTGCTGAGTTTGGCAAGGGTTCCATCCTTCTTAAGCTCTTTGATACGTTTATTGACAAAAGTCTTGAGTTCCTTACCTTGCTTATCATTTGAGAAAAGAAGATATTCAAGACCATCAGTCTTCATACCGATATCGTCTTTAATCTTGTTTACAGCCAACTTATAGCCTTGATCTTTGACAATGTACTCAGACGAAATGGCATCGTAAAGGATAAAGTCAATTTTTCCTTCTTGAATATGTTGAACACGTGTTGAAAGACCAGTTGAGCTAGAAGCGTAGTTGATTGTAATTGGTGTCTTGTCCGCATTGGCATGGTTCCAATTTTCAAGCAACTGAGCATAGTTAGAGCCAGGAAGTACTTCTGTCGTCTTACCAGACAAATCGTCTAGGCTGGTATACTTGGTCCCCTCAGCACTAGTGATGGCATAGTTAGAACGTGAAATCGGATCTGAGAAACCATATTTCTGTGCACGTTCTTCATTGTAGTTGAAATCATTAGCCGCAATCTGATAACGTCCAGAATCCACCCCTGTCAAGATGGAATCAAAAGGTGTCGTCACAAACTTAACCTCATACTTGTCTGAATCTTTGAAAATAGCCTTGACCAAATCAATATCATAACCCTTGAAGTCATCACCTTTTTTGAAAGTGAAAGGCGCCGTATCAGAGTCTGTCGCAACTGTAATCGTCTGTTTCTCACCAGATGCCTTACCGTCACTCTTGTTTCCACAAGCAGCCAAAGTCAAAACCGACAAGCCAAGAATTCCTAAACCTGCAAGCCATTTTTTCATATCTATATTCCTCGATACTTTCATTAATAGTTAGTGATAACAGTTTACCATCTTCATCCCAACTCGTCTAATAATAAAATCCTAAGTGGTGATAGAAAATGGTTATAGGGGTGAGGGTAGAAGTAACAAGATAGAAAAGAGCTGCCACTCATGTGACAACTCTAAAAACCTAACTTTTCGGGTTGGTTCACTCTATTGAATTCTTACTTAGTTCTTTTTGAAAGGATTTTGGTCATCCATTTCTTTGAACTCCTGCACTGTAAATTTTGGATATTCAATCTTATCAACAAGCTCATCATAATTTGCGATGAGTTCTTGGAAATGCACATCCACATAGCCTAGATAAATAATCTGGTCGATGTCTTCTTTGTTAAAGAACATTAAATCCCTAGTAACAGCACCAAGAGGTAGAAGGACTGCTCCAAAATCAAAGTAGCCCTGTTCACCACCTTTTTCTGTTACTGGAAACAGACTGGTAATCATCATATTGTTGTCATTGCCATGGACTCGAACAACACTACCAATAGGCAAGTGTTGACGTTCTTGTGTCTCTGTTGCTTTAATCATACTAATTCCTCCAAATACTTCTTAGCCTCTTTCACGTAAAACAAATCCGGATTTTCGTTGACGATTTCTTGAAAGCAGGATTTAGCTTCTTCGGGTTGGTTTTGGTTGAGATAGTTTAGCGCCTTGTAGTAACAAAGTTCCACCTGTTCAAGATGATTGTTTCCAGATTCAACAGAAATAGTAATCGGAATTTTCTCGGTTACTATACTATCAATCATCTTAATCACATTTACTTGTTGGGAAATCAGTTCTTTTTGGTTCTGAAATTTTGTAGGAATGGTCGATAGGACACTGACATAGTGTTGCAAGTCATAGCTATCTCTGTTAAAGACTTTATTTAAAAATTCTAGATAATAGTACCTTGCAATGGATTGTGTTTGTATGCTATTAAAATCTGTCGGTTTAAACTCACCTAACATTTTTAAGGACTCTTCAAAGTCGCCCCGCAAATAGTAAATCTGTGCCATATTAATAAAATAAAACGCTTGTGATGATTTACTCCTACGTGCCCTGTTTTGACCATAAGCCGAGTAATGTTCAAATATATTTTGATACCTGTCCAAATCAATATGTTCACAAAGAATATTCCTTACTCCCTTTTCAATAAAAGCAAGTCGAAGCACATGCAACAATACCAACACAACCATTACTATAAAAGCGGACCAATATATCAAAGGGTTATTGCTAACCCCACCGTAAACATACACAGCCATTATCAAGATAATAGAAATAAGAAAGTGATTCTTTTCTCTCTTTTTAAAACGTAAAATCTCAGCACCTGTCATGTTTGAAATCTTATTAGTCAAAGTTTTTAGCATTTTATCTCCTAGCATTAATCATGGACATCTGTCACTATCAATCCAATTCCTCCAAATACTTCTTAGCTTCTTTCACGTAAAATAAATAATGTGGCTAACTCTATACCCTATATATGAGAGTTCACCGTCACAACCTATTCTTTCCAAAATACTCGACAAATCATTTATCGAAATATTCTGAATACAGACTACAATATCCATTATACCATGGAAAATAAGCTTTCATGACATTATGAGAGGGACAAAATTATTAGGATTTGGGTATTAGAAAACCCCAGCCAGGGGCTGGGGGCGGTGATAGATAAAATCAATCTTTGCTAAAACACTACTTATCCTTATATGATGACTTACTGCTTGAGTCGCTACTATCTTCAGGTTGATAGTCTGACAAATTCTTATGGATGCGTTCGGCGTAAACGGCTCTGCTTCCTGATTCATCATGGTCGACCAAGGCTTCGGCAAGCTCTTTATAATCTTCTACAGAAATAGTCCAGTTTCCACCATCATCTTTGGTAAGCTTGAAGGTCTTTTCCAGATTATCAGCACCTGTCAAAGGTGTATAGGATATTTCTTTATCAATGTCCTTAAATTGCGTCAAATCACCGTTAAAGTTTTCACCATAAAGGAATTTCGTTGTGAGATCTTTGGCCTTACCTTTTTCCACATCGTTGTTATCAGCTTGATTCCATTGTTTCAACTTGTCTATGTCGTTGTCATAGAGACTCATAAGGAGAGTACGAACAGCAGCTGCAGCTCCATAGGCACTAACAGAACGTGAAGTAAAGGTAACTGTCGCATCATTTCCCTTAACTTTGACATCCTTCAGCTTATAGTCCTGAATCTTACCAATCATATTACGACGGACCTTAAGGAACTTAGAAAGTACTTGAGTTGGAGTCTTGGCATCATAGCCTTCAATGTATTTAAACGTATACTTTTCTTCCGGTGTATACCCCTTCTCTTCAATAGTGTCTGCAACCTGTTTTTCAAAGACATTCGTTTCAGTCCAGGTTTCGTAATTTTCACCGTAGAGTTTTGAAAAACCGTTACTAGATTTTCCAAGCATGGTATCAATTAAAACTGTCGCATCAGCCTTGGCACGTTCTGTCGGAGTTGGTGTCGCCTTTTTCTTCTCAGCTGGTTTATTGGAAGCACAGGCTACAAGAACCAAGCAGGTTGCTAAAATCAAGCCCAGATAAGTAAAAACTTTTTTCATTAAGATTATTCCCTCATTTCTATTGGTTACTATTTAAGATAGCATAGGTCTGATGATTCTTCAAGGTCACTTTTCAGGGTATGAAGCAAAACTCTACCTATTATATTGTTTTTATATCATGACTCCAAATCATCCAAATCTAACTGCCTGCCCTCTTGGTCTTCCAAACCTGTCAGAGTAACACCTAAGAGACGAACACCACTGCTATTTTCCTCCAGTTGATCAAAAATGGTATGAGCAATCCTTTCGATGGTGTCGAAATCCTGGGTCGATTTGTCCAAGGTCATACGCTTGGTTAAGGTTGAGAAATCCGAATAACGGACTTTGATGACAATAATTCGACCGACTTTTTTAGTTTTCTGAGCACTTTCAGCTACCCGCCTAGCATTCTTAGTCAACTCAGCCTTGATGTCATCTTCATTATAAAGAAGCTTGCCGTAGGTTCGCTCACTTCCGATAGATTTACGGACACGATTGGGCCTAACAGGACTATTGGAAATCCCTCTAGCCTTTCGGAAGAGATCAAATCCAAAACGTCCAAAACGATCAATCAGCGTCATCTCAGGAATCTTCAGAAGATCGGCACCGGTGTATATTTCCATGTCATGAAGACGTTCAACTGACTTTTTACCCACCCCATGAAACTTTTCAATAGGTAGCTTTTCCAAAAATTCCTGAGCCTCCTCTGGGAGCACCACCGTCAAACCAGCAGGCTTTTGAAAATCAGAAGCTAGTTTGGCGATAAATTTATTGTAGGAAACGCCTGCTGAACAAGTCAGGTGAAGTTCCTGCCAGATATCATACTGGATAAGTTTGGCTACCTTAACCGCCGATTTGATACCAAGTTTATTTAGCGTCACATCAAGATAGGCTTCGTCGATAGACATAGGTTCTACCAAGTCGGTATAGCGTTTAAAAATCTCACGAATCTGCATTCCTACCTCTCGGTAATGACTATAATTTCCTGAGATAAAGACAGCATTTGGACAACGTTCATAGGCTTCCTTAGAAGACATGGCTGAATGGACACCATATTTTCTAGCCTCGTAATTACAGGTTGATACCACACCACGTCCCCCTGTTTTTCTAGGATCGTGACCGATAATAACCGGTTTGTCCTTAAGACTGGGGTCATCCCTCATCTCGACCTGAGCAAAAAAGGCGTCCATGTCAATATGGATGATTTTCCGACTGATATCATTTATTAGAGGAAACTCTAACATGGCTCCCTGCCTCCTTTCTCAGATTTATCTCATTGTAAAGCTTTTCACATAAAACTTTGGGACTACAAAGCATTCTCCCCTTATGATACCAAAATCTACCAAAAAACAGAAATTTATAATACAGATTTGTCGTTTTCAAAACTGTATTATAAAAGAATGTCTCTAAAAACACAGTTTTAAAGTTGTGTAAGCGGTTACTGTGTGATAGAATACTTCTAGAGAATGTAACAGATGATTTTGTTACTAGAATTATAGGAGATCCAAACTATGGCAACGGTTAAAACTAACACAGATGTTTTTGAAAAAGCGTGGGAAGGCTTTAAAGGAACTGACTGGAAAGAAAAAGCTAGCGTTTCACGTTTCGTTCAAGCAAACTACACACCTTATGATGGTGATGAAAGCTTCCTTGCAGGACCAACTGAACGCTCTCTAAAAATTAAAAAAATCGTAGATGAAACTAAAGCAGGCTATGAAGCTGAAGGACGCTTCCCAATGGATACTCGTCCAACTTCAATCGCTGACATTGACGCAGGATACATTTCAAAAGAAGATGAACTTATCTATGGTATCCAAAATGATGAGCTCTTCAAATTGAACTTCATGCCTAAAGGTGGTATCCGTATGGCGGAAACTGCTTTGAAAGAACACGGTTATGAACCAGATCCAGCTGTACACGAAATTTTCACAAAATACGTAACTACAGTTAACGATGGTATCTTCCGTGCTTACACTTCAAACATCCGTCGTGCACGTCACGCTCACACAGTTACTGGTCTTCCAGATGCTTACTCACGTGGACGTATCATCGGGGTTTATGCTCGTCTTGCCCTTTACGGTGCTGACTACTTGATGCAAGAAAAAGTTAACGACTGGAATGCTATCAAAGAAATCGACGAAGAAACTATCCGTCTTCGTGAAGAAGTTAACCTTCAATACCAAGCACTTCAAGACGTTGTTCGCCTTGGTGACCTTTACGGTGTAGATGTTCGTCGCCCAGCCTTCGATACTAAAGAAGCTATCCAATGGACAAACATCGCCTTCATGGCAGTATGTCGTGTGATCAACGGTGCCGCTACATCTCTTGGACGTGTGCCAATCGTTCTTGATATCTATGCAGAACGTGACCTTGCTCGTGGTACTTACACTGAATCAGAAATCCAAGAATTCGTTGATGATTTCGTTATGAAACTTCGTACAGTTAAGTTTGCTCGTACAAAAGCTTACGACCAATTGTACTCAGGTGACCCAACATTCATCACAACTTCTATGGCTGGTATGGGTGCTGACGGACGTCACCGTGTTACTAAGATGGACTACCGTTTCTTGAACACTCTTGACAATATCGGTAACTCTCCAGAACCAAACTTGACAGTTCTTTGGACTGACAAATTGCCTTACTCATTCCGTCGCTACTGTATGCACATGAGCCACAAACACTCTTCTATCCAATACGAAGGTGTGACTACTATGGCTAAAGACGGATACGGTGAAATGAGCTGTATCTCATGTTGTGTATCACCACTTGACCCAGAAAACGAAGAACAACGTCACAACATCCAATACTTCGGTGCTCGTGTTAACGTGCTTAAAGCCCTTCTTACTGGTTTGAACGGTGGTTACGACGATGTTCATAAAGACTATAAAGTATTTGACATCGAACCAGTTCGTGACGAAGTTCTTGACTTTGACACTGTTAAAGCTAACTTCGAAAAATCTCTTGACTGGTTGACTGACACTTACGTAGATGCTCTTAACATCATCCACTACATGACTGATAAGTACAACTACGAAGCTGTTCAAATGGCCTTCTTGCCAACTAAACAACGTGCTAACATGGGATTCGGTATCTGTGGTTTCGCAAATACTGTCGATACATTGTCAGCAATCAAATACGCTACAGTTAAACCAATCCGTGACGAAGATGGCTACATCTACGACTACGAAACAATCGGTGAATACCCACGTTGGGGTGAAGATGACCCACGTTCAAACGAATTGGCAGAATGGTTGATCGAAGCTTACACTACTCGTCTTCGTAGCCACAAACTCTACAAAGATGCAGAAGCTACAGTTTCACTTCTTACAATCACTTCTAACGTTGCTTACTCTAAACAAACTGGTAACTCTCCAGTTCACAAAGGGGTATACCTCAACGAAGATGGTTCAGTGAACTTGTCTAAATTGGAATTCTTCTCACCAGGTGCTAACCCATCTAACAAAGCTAAAGGTGGATGGTTGCAAAACTTGAACTCACTTGCAAGCCTTGACTTCGGTTACGCAGCTGATGGTATCTCATTGACAACTCAAGTATCACCTCGTGCTCTTGGTAAGACTCACGACGAACAAGTTGACAACCTCGTAACTATCCTTGACGGATACTTCGAAAACGGTGGACAACACGTTAACTTGAACGTTATGGACTTGTCAGACGTTTACGAAAAGATTATGAGCGGTGAAGATGTTATCGTACGTATCTCTGGATACTGTGTAAACACTAAATACCTCACTCCAGAACAAAAAACTGAATTGACACAACGTGTCTTCCACGAAGTTCTTTCAATGGACGACGCTTTGGGATAAAACAAATAAAGAGCTCGCAATAGCGGGTTCTTTTATTTTTGCAAAAAACTAGTTTTCATTACATTTTTCTAAAACTACTATCATTTACATTTGACTTTTTATAAGATAAGCTATAAAATAAAAGCGTTTCCGTTTGGTTTCTCCAAACACTTCACTCTCAGAAGCACCTCAGAGAAATGACACTCTATCACTGTCTAACTGCTAGTTTACAAATAACAGGTCAACTAGTATGACAATAAAATAAAAGAGTACAAGGAAGAAAGATGAATAAGAAAAGTTTTAAGCTAATTGGATTAGTAGCTCTCGTAGCAAGTACAGTCCTACTCGTAGCCTGCCAATCCGAGACAAAAACCAAAAACTCAAAGTCCAAGGACGTTCAATGGGGTTATACTGGCTCTACTGGTCCAGACCATTGGGGTGACCTTTCTAAAGATTATGAACTCAGCAAAAATGGTAAAGAACAATCTCCGATCAATATCACCGGTGCTGAGGACGTTGATCTTCCAGAACTAAACCTTAATAATCAAGAATCAGAAGCTCAAGTTGAAAATAACGGGCATACGATTGAAGTCAGCTTTAAAAATCCAAAGAATACCCTAACGATTGGTGATGATGTCTATAAATTACAGCAGTTCCATTTTCACGCACCTAGTGAGAATGAAATTGATGGTCATACTTATCCTCTAGAGGGGCACTTCGTCTATAAGACAGATAATGGGAAAATCACAGTTGTCTCGGTTCTCTATAATTATGGCGATGAAAATCAAGCCTTAAAACAAATATGGGATAAAATGCCTCAGGCGGCCAATACAGAAACTGAGCTTCCTCAGGCTATCTCACTATATGATTTCTATCCTGAAGACAAGGACTACTACAACTTCGAAGGTTCCTTGACAACACCGCCATGTACTGAGGGTGTTAACTGGATTGTCTTCAAGAATCAAGAAACCGTTAGCAAGGAACAAGTGGAAAAATTCACCCAAACCCTTGGATTTGAAAATAACCGCCCTATCCAAGATACAAACGGTCGACAAATTAAAGAATAAAGCAAGATAAAAAGCTTGATGATAACTCCTCGCATCGGGCTTTTTTTCGTTGACAATTAGTTATAGACTTTGTTACACTTGCCCTATGATTATCAAACATACAAGAGATACACTCTCAGAAACTTACCTCGATGCCGTAGCCATCCGAAACACTGTTTTTGTTAAGGGGCAAGGTGTTCCTCGCTCCATCGAGATTGATGCGAATGAAGCCTACTGCATCCACTTTGTTCTATATGATGACAAAGGCAAGGCAGCAGCAACCGTACGCCTACTACCGAATAAAGACTTGACTCAGCTTACGCTCCAACGTATGGCGGTACTCGATGCCTACCAAGGTCAAGGTCTGGGGAGCATTCTCCTAAAAGAAGCTGAAGATTTTGCACAAGAACAAGGCTTCCAGACTATTTCTCTCCATGCTCAACTCGGTGCACTTAAGTTCTACCGCAACAATGGCTATCAAGAAGTCGGTAAGATCTTTGAAGAAGCTGGTATCCAACACATTACTGTTGAAAAATCCTTACTAAGTAAAAAAGCTTAAGCAGTTGACCTACTGCTTAAGCTTCTTCTTTTGTCGCAAATATAGGATAACCATGCTCGACAGCAAGAACTGATACATATTCTCTTTTCTTTAATGTCTCTACGATCTTTTTCCAGTATTTCTGCCCTTTAAAAAGAAGGACAAACACTCCCATGCAGACCAAAAAACCAAGAAATTGTTTATATTCAGAAGATGACAGTTTTGATTCTAGTTCTAGGAGCTCAAACAGTCCTCTCAATAGAACTGTAAAGGTAATCATTATAAGGCTAAGTCCACTAAAGTATCCTAAACATATAAGCAAATACCCTATTTGAAGCTTCTTGGAACGCTTCTTGTAGAGTAACTTATAGTCCTGACTGTACTTTTCAAATACAGGAAAGTGAATATCAAATCCTCTCCTCATACGAATGACTTTCAAATCAGGTTGGGCACGATAACCAAGGCAATGAATCAATTTGTATAGTATCTCTCTTATCAAGATATAAGAAGAAGCGATTATAGGGACTACTATACAAGAAAATACAAGAACACCTAAATAGAAGGAATCTTTATCAAATGCCAACAAGTCGACCATCACCCCAAAACACATACCACAGACAAAGATACTACTCCCGTTAAGCACACAAAAGAGGAGACTCAAAAAACAAGGGACAAGTTTGCTTTCCTTAGAATGTCTACTCGACCGTTTCACGAATCAGCTCCTTTTTCATTATCTCAATTAAAACATCTCTGTCTTTAATCCATTGAGCTCTCTCATCCTTGTAGTAAGTACGATTACTGAGGAAAATAGCTGCACGTTGAGCTGGGATATTGATAAGCACAAAGGTACCTGTATAACCAGTATGAAGAATCCAATCGCCTTGGAGGTCCCAAGCGACACTACGTTCCTTATTGGATTGGCTGATATTCTGCGTCAGATTTTTAGCAAAATCATCCGTCAAATAATGGTCAACAAAGATTTCCAAGTCCTTTAGGGTTGAAAAGAGGCCTGCTGAACCTGTATGCTCTTTGAGCACTCGAGCCTTGGGATCGTGAACAGTTCCTCCCGGAATTCCCTCAACAGTTGGAACAGCAACCTCAACTGGCCCAAACCGTGTTTCAGATATACCAAACGGCTGAAAAATCTCGCTGTCAAAGAGCTTATCCAGTGTTTGTCCAGAGACTTTCTCAAGCATCAAGCCTAGGAGAATAAAATTAATATCGGTATACAAGAAAGGTTTATCATCCTTAACTTTGATGGCATTAATAGCAGAAATCAAGCCAGCTTGGTCTAACTCATCACGGTTTGGAATAAAAGGATCAATGCCGCTACTATGAGAAAGAAGCTGACGAAGGGTTAGCGTCTTATCCACTACTGCAGGATAATAGGTCGATAGTTTCTCGTCCAAGTCCAATTTTCCCATCTGCAAGTAGAAAAGACAGAGGGTCCCTACTCCTACCACCTTGGAAACACTGGCTAGATCATAGGTCAGTCCTGGAACTACCGGAATATTTCCATCCTGAGTTCCTAGATAATGCTCCTGCCAATCTTGTCCGTCATAAAGTGCAAGGCTGGCACCCGGGAAGATGTCAGCCTTGATGTAGTCTGTAATTGTTGACAATGTTTGTTTAAAATTAGTCATTATTTTGTTAGCCAAACCTCAATATTACTCATATCAGTCAGTGCGAGTAGGCTTTCTTTAGTATCTAGATAACTTGAGAACTGTTCCTTTTCAAGTTTCTCATGCAAGGCAACCAAGTCATAGTCTTCAGCTACCTTAAATTCTAGAATTTCCAAATCCCAAGTCTGGTCTGGACTCACTTGGAGGTCAGGACCTTCTGCTTTCTCAAAGTGGATAGACAAAGGCAATTCTTCGCCAAAAAGATTGTCGTAAAAGAAAGCTGCTTGAGCTGTATCAACAACGTTCAAGGTCAAAGACTCGACCGTAAAGTCTGACACTCCTTTGAAATCTTCTTTTTCTTCAACATCTGCGTATTCAACTGTCTTGAGAGTAGACAAGTCATCTTCGGCATGCATCAAAATAAGACCATTCTCAGGTGAGATTGTTTCAAAAGCATACCCTTTTTCCCCTTGGAAAATAGCCTTGGCTTGGTGATCATCACGCGCCAAAAGGTACTCAATCTCAAGTGGATCTGAAACCTTGATAACCACTTTATTAATTTTCTTAGGGCCTTCAACCGCACGGCAACGGTAAGCTGGTGACTCCTCAATCACAAAAAGTGAGTTACGGTCTGTCCAATCTGTGAAGACAGCAAGGGCATTTTCCTCAGTCAAAAGCTTAAATCCTAATGTATTTTGGTAAAAATCAATATTTTCTTGTCTGTTATTCACACGAAAGATTGGTGTGTGAAACTTAAAATTCCCTGATTGCGTCATGACAACCTCCATTCTTTTATATTTTATCCGAAAAGAGCCTGTGTGACAAGGATTTTCCTAAGAAAAAACAGGATTGTAATTTTTTCACATTCTTTCACATAAATTATGAAAATCATTATATTATATTTACCTTAGGACTAGCTATTTCCTCATTTTAGAGTATAATAGAGACTATGAAAACTCTCGTCAATCATTTGGCGTTTAGACATACCTATCAGGGACTCTTTTTACTGCTGATGATAGCTATCCCAAACCTGGCTTTAGGTATGACAACGTCGTATAACAATCAGACTGGGTTGACCTTCACTAGCCTTGAAAGCTGGGGAATTATCGCTGTCAATCTCATTATTTTTTACATTACCTATCTTTGGGCTAAAAATGAAGGTTTGCTTACTCGCTTTAAACTAGACCGAAAGGATACTAAAGCTATTATCTGGGGCTTTGTGCTTATTTTTCTGATGGGAGTTATTGGGAGCAATCTTATGCTACTGACTCACACCAACTACCATGCAGAACTTCAAAGAACTCTTACGACAACGCCTATCCTACCAGTAGCCATTGGCATGATGACCACAGCCTTCTTACAAGAGCTACTCTTTCGCAAGTGGATTTTCTCTTGGCTGGCTCCTTATTCGACAGTTGCTGTTTTAGTGAGTACTGGTCTCTTTTGCCTATTCCATATGCCTACCAACCTTGCCCACCTCCTCCTTTATATTGGAATGGGCTTGTCTCTCTCTATGATTTACCAAAAAAGAGAAAATCTATCAGCTGCTATCTCACTTCATGTCCTATGGAATCTTTTCACCTTAGGTGCTACAATCCTAGTTATAACTACTCCTATGTAACTGAGAAAACTTTCTCAGTTTTTTTGCTACTTTCAAAATTTTTAGCGTAAAAAAATCTGAAGCACTAACTTCAGATTTTTTGTTATTGATTAAAGGTAGAGGGCTTTGAACAAGTATACAGCCAAAATTCCTGCAAGGATTGGAGCTACAACTGGAACCCAAGCATACCACCATTTAGAATCACCTTTGTGCTCACCAAGAACTGATGTTGGCAAGATGTGGTGAAGAAGACGTGGCATCAAGTCACGGGCTGGGTTAAGGGCTGGTCCTGTAGGTCCACCAAATGATAGAACCAAGGCACAAACCAAGAAACCAACACCGATGTGAGCTACAGCAAGAGATCCATTCGCCATTTGGCCTGTTACAGCTTCTTTATCATACCCATATTGGACTGCTTGTGAGACCAATTTGTGACCAAAGTAGTTGTTAGTCAAGGCAAGGGCACCAAAGAAGAGAAGGAATGAACCTGCAAACTCATTGGCAAAACCGTTAGCCCATGCACGATTACGATTTTCTGGAGTATCATCATGATCGTCAACTGCTGAGATCGTTGAGAAGGTACCAAGAATATTGTTAGGGTTCTCAGTTTGTACATAGTAAGGTTGGTGAACCCAAACCACGATAGCTTGACCTACAAAGGCACCAAGAAGTTGTGCAATAAGGTATCCAGGAACACCTACCCATGAGAACAAGCCAGATGCAGCAAGTCCAAGTGTGAAGGCAGGGTTGATGTGGTTACCAGAAACATCACCAAACATAAGGGCTGGCATCATAACACCAAAACCATAACCAAAGGCAATTACAATCCAACCAGATTTGTTACCTTTTGTTCCCTTAAGCTCAACGTTGGCAACAGCACCATTACCAAGTGCTACAAGAAAAGCAGTCGCGATAAACTCAGTGAGGTATTTCAAAACCCATTCACTGGTGAACGCTTCTTTTAGAAAATCATTCATTTGTCTCTTTATTTCCTTTCGATTTTACAATAATTTAGACATCTATCATTTTATCAAGTATAATGTCTGATGTAAAGATATTTCTGAAATGTTTACGTATTATTTTTGAGGTTTTTAAATATGAAATTTAACCAGTTTAGTTACATCCCTGTTAGTCCTGAAATAGCTTGTCAGGAACTCCGTTCTTTGGGCTTTGAAGTCTCTCTAGATGCTAGTGCCAAAGCCAATTTTGAAGCCTTTGTTCGCAAGCACTTCCTTTTCTTTGAAGATACTGATTTGGCTTTGAAAAATTGGATTGCTGATTCAGAGACTGACCTCCTAACCTTCTTCCAATCAGACCGTTCTTTGACTGCTGATGTCTTTGGTTTGGTGGCTCTTCAACTGCTAGGATTTGTCCCTAATGTGGACTTTACAGACAGTGCGGCTTTCCTAGAGAAAATGGCCTTTCCAATCACTTTTGATGGTAGTCTTAACAACCTGCATCAATTGTTGGCGACACGCACACAGTCTGGCAATACCTTAATTGATCAGTTAGTAGCTCAGGATTTAATCCCTGTAAGTAATGACTACGTCTTCTTTAATGGTAAGAGCTTAGCAACATTTGACACTAATCAGCTTCACCGTGAAGTGGTTTATGTCGAAACACCTGTAGATACTGATAAAGACGGGCAGTTAGACTTGGTCAAGGTGACTATCTTACGTCCTAATGTAGACTTCCCAGTTCCAGCCATGATGACCGCAAGTCCTTATCAACAAGGGACTAATGAGCCTGCTTCAGATAAGCTCACCCACAAGATGGAGGGAGACTTGCTCGTCAAACCAGCAGGTGAAATCTCTCTTAGACAACCTGAAATCAAGGTACCAGAGGCAGACCTTATGCCTATCAATCCTGTCACAAAAGCTCAGGAGCGTTTTGCTCACACAGATACCTACACACTCAACGATTACATGTTAGCTCGTGGTGTGGCCTCTATCTATGTATCCGGTGTTGGTACCTTCAACTCAGAAGGTTTCATGACCTCTGGAGACTATCAACAGGTTCTGGCCTATAAAGCTGTCATCGACTGGCTCAATGGTCGTGCACGCGCCTTTACTAGCCGTAGTAGACAGCATACCATCACTGCAGATTGGGCATCTGGTAAGGTGACTACTACCGGACTTTCATACTTAGGTACCATGTCCAACGCCCTTGCTACAACTGGTGTCGACGGTTTGGAGATGGTCATCGCTGAAGCAGGTATTTCTTCTTGGTACGACTACTATCGTGAAAATGGACTCCTCGTCAGTCCTGGAGGATACCCTGGTGAAGATCTCGACACCTTGACTGAATTTACCTATTCTCGTGCCCTATTAGCTGGAGAATACCTACGCCACCAAAAAGACTACCAAGCCTACCTCAAAGAACTAAGCACAGCCATTGATCGTAAGCATGGTGATTATAGCCAGTTCTGGCATGACCGTAACTATGTGCAGTTCGCAGACCGTGTTAAAGCTACTGTTGTCTTTACACATGGTAGCCAAGACTGGAACGTCAAACCGATTAACGTCTATCAAATGTTCAATGCTCTTCCTGACACTCTTGAAAAACACCTCTTCTTCCACAATGGTGCCCACGTTTACATGAATGCTTGGCAGTCTATTGACTTCCGAGAAAGCATGAACGCCTTGATTTGTCAGAAACTCCTTGGTTTGGAGAATGGCTACACACTGCCTACTGTTATCTGGCAAAATAACCAGTCTGAACAGACCTGGGAAGTCCTCGATAACTTTGGACACGACAATGGTAAAAACATTCAGTTTGGTGAGACTGAAGCTAGCATCGCTAACCATTATGAAGAGGAAACCTTCACCAAATACGGTAAAGCTTACCAAAGCTTCAAGGATGACCTCTTTGCAGACAAAGCCAACGCCATCACCTTGGACTTTGAACTGGACCAAGATATCCAAATCAATGGTCGTGTCCACCTAGAGCTCAAGGTTAAGTCTAACACAAACCGTGGTCTCATTTCGGCCCAAGTTCTAGAAATCGGTGACAAGAAGTATCTCGCACCTATTCCCGCACTCAAACGCATGAATCTAGATAACGGCCGTCTATTCAAGGAAGAAGCCTTACGTGAATTGCCATTCAAGCAGGCAAAATACCGTGTCATTACCAAGGGACACCTTAACCTGCAAAATCGTAAAGACCTCCTCACCATTGAGGATGTCACTCCAAATGAATGGATGACTATCGGTTTGGATTTGCAACCAACCATCTACAAACTCAACAAGGGCGACAAACTCCGACTTGTTCTCTATACCACAGACTTTGAGCACACCATTCGTGACAATAGTGACTACGAATTAACTGTGGACCTAAGCCAAAGTCAGATGACATTGCCTTATTAGCTTTTTATAACAAAAAAATCCCATAGGATGAGAACTCTCATGGGATTTTTTGATTGTGTGGAAATAAACAAGATTTAGGCTTCAATTTTTACGATTCATTTTAATGTTATTTAAACAAATGATATATCCAAGACAATGGAATAATACAAAGATATGCCAGTAAAAATAGAGCATAAAGCTATCAGATTTGATTATCGAATAAAAAAGAAAAATTGCAACTAATAAAATAGAGAACCACAGCGTCTTCTTAACGAATAAAAAGTATTGATGCCATATCTCTTTATCACCCAAAGTAACTTTAGATTTTTTACTTAGGAAAAGATGCATCAAGATCTCTACTAGACTGCTAAGTACTGTTAAAACCAGAATCTTACTTAGAGGAATACCTAAAAAGAATCCCATCCACTCAATAAGTAATTGGGACAAAACAATGGCCGTAAGGGCACGTAGATTTTTTGACATAAAACTTAAACCTCACACTTCTCTCAAACAGAAAGTTTTTACAATACCTAGAAAGTTACCAAAGCATAGATAAGCACTTACAGCCTCGCTATCTTTATAAGCACGTCTATCATAAACTGCGATTCTAACCTCGTTCACTTTGTTTAATGATTTTAAGCACTCTAGGTGTCAGAAAAGCTAGTAAACAAATATCCAAAACAATCACAACAATAATGATTAAGCTCCATTCGGCATCTCTCACCGTCAGCAAACGATAAATACCAGCTAAAATAATAGCCAAATGTGCCAAGCCCATGCCAGCGTAAATTTGTTTAAGAGTAAACTGTCGTTCTTCAAGTGGACGACGGTCAAGCTCTCGCTTAATCAACAATGGCAACACAAGCAAAAGATTGATAGCAATGCCAGAGGCAGCCAAAATAAGAAAGAAGAACCATTATATAATAATTCTAAACCAATATTTCCACATATCAAACCAAAGGCAACAACCATGAGTCGTAAATAAAGTAACGTTCCTGAACGAAGTCGGTTAAGATAAGGCATCGCACTCTCCTTTCATCACAATCACTTGTCCGCTTGGCATAATCATAACTAGAACTTAAGGGTCTTTCTCTGCTCCTCAACAGGTTGGAAAAGAACCTTTTTGCCCCATCTTCCTTTTCTCAATGGACAACTCAACCTTAAAACCAAGAAATCCTCCCTAATGACATCAATAGCCATAACGAATCGCTAGCAATTTTCGCAACTCTGCCATTCGCTCCTCGATAAAGGGAGACAAGGTTAGCTGGTTCTTTCTGACCACTTCGGATATTTCCAGTGACATCCTGCTTAAGATATAGGGAGTGGCTGAACGAGAATCTGCAAGTTCCGTTCGGTAGGAGTTCAGGACCTGCTTCAAATCAGCATAATCTGGCTTATCTCCAATCGTTTCAATTACTTCATCGATGATAGCTACTGCTTGTTCTCGTCTCTCTTTGCCTCCTGCAAACCATTTAAGTCCTGTCATTAAGAAAACCTCCTTATTTCTTTCAACTAATTTTTCAATCACATCTTTAGTATAGCACCCTGATAGTCATTTAAAAGCCAGCGTCCCAAAAAGTGGCTATATGTCCCGAATGGTAGCCAAATCCAGATTGGATGCTGACTAGATAGAGCATTTAAAGCTATATTCCAAATGACTACTCCTAGGATTGCTGATAGGAAACGTAACGAACGTAACACAGCAGAACTAAATTTTTGTAATATCACCATAGTAATTCCTTTTCTACTAGAGTCATTTACATAAACTACTAGGGCGTTATCTAAAGAATGATTGGCTATTATTCTGAATCTAGCATGGCTAAAGACACGAATCTGTCACTTTCCATGCTGCTTAAAACAAATACATCACTTATCGTTTCTAAAAATCAACTGACTAAGATCATCAGAGAGCGATAAAGAAACATAGAGTGACAAGGTGTAAAATAAAAATGTCCTTTCTTGATGCCAGAAAAATAATATCACACATTGAATACAGACAGCCAAAATAACTTGCACGATAAATTTAATATATTTTCTAGAAATAAGTGATTGTTTCAAATAGTAATCCTCCTTTCATGACATTTTTTGAAGACCCAGCCCCTGCAAGTTTTGTCTATACGATAGAAGACTATCCTTCAAACATTGGAAATTCACTCTAATTTTCACATGTTTCATTAATCACTTTCTTATTATAACACTTTTATGCAACGTAAATTGAATAATGTCACAAACAGTTACTATATTTTCTATCTTTTAAAATATCTTTTGACTTGCAAGTAAGCTAGAAAATCACAGAGGATTAACAAAAGCATTAATACGGCTAGTACTATACGGTCTGTGGTATCACTGAATGTTAGTAATGTGTAAAACTCTACACAAAGCACTAGCAATGAGATGACAAGAAAGACAAGGAAGGACTGCCGTATTGTTAACGGATTTACTGAATCTGGACGCTTCTTAAGAATACAGTAGAGCAGTCCATTAACAAAAATGACTACTAAAGCTAGTGCTCCGACTGCTAACCAAATCTCTGGCGAAGTCTTGCTCTTATAGAGAGAAATACTGATACTTATAAGGAAAACTGCCAAGGTAGCAGTGATTGTCCTAAAAAATCGCAACACTCTCGAACTAATATTCTTTAACTTCATGATAAAACAATTAAGCTATGAATAACCTCAGTCAGTCTTGTAAACTGAATAAGCTATTACATTAAACTCTATTCCTTTCTGTATTTTTTTATACTGCTGTAAGATCTCAAAAAAGACCTTAGCGATTAAATTCTACTGGAGATGTAATACAATAGCGTCATTAGTACTGATACTTTAAATAAGCGAATATACATATCTTTGTTTTTTCTATTACAAAGAAAAGCAATCAAATATAATACAATCTCCGCTATCATTAGCAAGAATAATTTTACTTCGGGAACATCAAAAATAAGCATTTGCAAGCACCTCACGTTCAAAGGGGCCACAAGTTACTTTTTAAACTGTGCCCATTTTTTAAAAAGCAGACTATAAAGAAGCAAGGTTATCCCCAACAAGTTAATGGTATGGTGGACTGCATCCAAACTTCTAAATAGATTAGCAAGGCCCATTCCGATGAGAATGGTAGCCAGTAAATACGGTTTTGAGTTTTTGAACATACTTTTCTCCTTAAAGTGTTTTTAGCTATCTGTGCAAAGCTATGATTTTTATTATAGATTGGAAGCCGATAAAAAAGTAGTGACATTTATGTCACTACTTGTCTGACCTTATATCCTTGATAATCGTACACATAAGAAAGAGAAAAAGACATAACCCAATAAGATTTAGGCATTGAAGTCCAAAACTCAGTTTTTCTCCCAAGTTATGTAAGGCAACAAGGATGAAGCCCATAGACATCATTAGAGACACTAGGCGTTTTTTAGTCATGATTATAGATACCTTTTATCTTTTAAAATATTTTTTGACTTGAAAATAAGTAAGAATATCAAATAAAATCAATAATAGCATTAAGATAAATAATATAATGCGATCCGTAAAGTCCGTTAGTGTTAGTAGTTTGAAAAACTCGACACACAAGACAAACAATGAAACACTAAGGAAAATACCAAATGATTGTTTAAGCGTCAAATAGCTTTTTGTTACTGATTGTTTTTGTGATAACCGGTAAAAAATAATATTGATCAACCCTACAATTATAGTAAGCAAGCCTAATCCAAACAGAATCCATACCGGAGTCTCTTTTCCATAAAGGTAAAAACCTAAATTAATGAGAAGAACAACTATTGCAGCACTTCCTAGTCTTAATAACTGTAATACTACTGCATTATTATTTTGTAGTTTCATGATTAGTAAATTTTTAATTAATGTGGGAAAGCATAACCAAGACCAGCTCCGACAACTCCACACCCTACAATAGCATAAGGTGCAAGCGTAAAGAGTGGGGCACCTGATGCGGCACAGAAGTAAATCCCTTCAGCAGCACCACTAGCGCTACTAGATAAGCGGTCCCAATTGACTTTTCCACCTTCAACGTTTGCAAGTGCCTCGAAATCGAGCGTTTCAAAAGTGTTAATTGTTTGTGTTGTCATTCTAACAACCTCCTAAAATATTATTTTTTAGCTTTTTCTCTCAAGCTATGGTTTTATTATAGGTTGTAGGCCAACAAAAAAGTAGTGACATAAATGTCACCACTCGATTTTGATTTTTAAGAAATCTTTTCGAATATAGAATCTATGCTCTAAACTATCTTACTCTCCTTCCATTGCACCTGCTTGTAGGCTGTACATCTTGTGGTAGGTACCGCCGAGAGCTAGGAGTTCCTCATGGCTACCGTGTTCGATGATGCGACCCTTGTCTAAGACATAGATGCAGTTGGCATCTTGGATCGTCGATAGGCGGTGGGCAATGGCAATAGTGGTGCGACCTTGACGCATTTTTGCTAGAGAATTTTGGACAATAGCCTCTGTCTCCGAATCAATATTGGCTGTCGCTTCATCCAGAATCAAAATCTTAGGTTGGCTAGCAACGGTCCTAGCAAAGGCTAGAAGCTGGCGTTGGCCAGTTGAAAAACTTGAACCTCGTTCAGAAACTGGAGCATCATAGCCTTCTGGAAGTTTGTCGATAAAGTGATTGGCATCCACAAACTCAGCGGCTGCTTTAATCTCTTCATCAGTTAAATCCTGATACATGGCAATATTGGATTTGACTGTACCATGATAGAGAAAGGGTTCCTGAAGGACGAGACCAATGTTCTTACGCAGCTCTGCCTGACTATAATCGCGAATATCCACACCGTCAAGAAGAACTCGCCCTGATTGGAACTCATAGAAACGCATAAACACGTTGATAATAGAGGATTTTCCGGAACCTGTAGAACCGACAAAGGCGATGGTCTCACCTTTATTGACAGAGAAGGATATGTTATCTAAAATCTGGTGTTTACCATCATAGGAGAAGGAAACATTTTCAAAACGAATGTTCCCCTCGGTAACCTTGGCATCTGTGTCTCTCTGCTCAGGCTCATAGGTGCGCTCGTCAATCAAGGCAAAGACCCGACCGGCTGAGACCATAGAAGTTTGCAAGGTTGAGAAGTTTTGTGTCACTTCAATCAAGGGATCAAAGAGGCGGTTAATATACTGGATAAAGGCATACATGGTCCCTGCTGTGATGCCCAAATAGATACCTCGGTAGCCAAAGTAGGCCATGAGAACAGCATAGCCCAGGAGCTTCAGTAAACTCATGGCTGGGCGTAGAAAGAGAGAATCCAGTGACATGGAACGGCTGGCGTAAATCAGGTGTTCCTCATTAATGGCATCAAACTCTTTTTTGAGACGTTTCTCTTGGTTAAAGGCCTGAATGATGCGAATCCCTTCGATACTCTCTGACAGTTTGGCATTTATATCTGAAAGCAAGGCTCTGGTCTTTTCAATGATGACCACTGATTTTTTGCGGTAGAGATTAACCAAAAGAACAATCAGAGGGAGAAAGAGCACAATAAGCCCGGTCAGACGAATGTCCAAGATCATCATGGTGTAAAGGGTGGTAACAAAGATAAAGATAGCCGAAATAAAGCTAGACAGAATCCCTGAAAACATCTCGCTAATAGTCTCAGTATCATTGGTCAAGCGAGAAACGATAGAGCCTGCTGGAGTTTTGTCAAAGTAGGACATCCCCAGTTTTTCCATATTGGCAAAGGCATCTCGGCGAATATCCCTGACAATACTGTAGGACACACGCGCAAAAAAGAGATTTCCCAAATACTGGACTAGCGTCTGCAAGAGATAAAGACCATAGTAACCAATCAGAATCAAGCTTGCCGCCTGATTCATATCATGAAGATAGTGGTCGATAAAATAAGAGGCCACAAGGGGAATAATACTCTTGATAACCGTAGTGGACAAGAGGAAGGTCAAAGCTAGAAAGGTCAAGAATTTGTAAGGCTTGAGATAAGTCAAGAGACGCTTAAACACAGACCATTGGTTTTGATTAGGCATCAACTTCTCCTCCTTCCATTTCTAACTGTTGAGACTCATAGGTCTTGGCATACCAACCACCCTGAGCTAGTAAGTCCTCATGACGGCCCCGTTCAATGATACGACCATTTTGCATGACTAAGATGAGGTCAGCGTGCACCACAGCACTAAGACGATGGGCGGTAATGATCGTCGTCTTATCCTTGCGGGTATGCTTGAGATTATCAATAATGGCATGTTCTGTCTTGGCATCAACCGCAGATAAGGAGTCGTCCAAAATCAAAATATCTGGATCCAAAATCATGGCACGACTCATGGCCAGACGTTGTTTTTGACCACCTGATAGGCTGACACCCTTTTCACCAATGATCGTTTCAAAGCCTTCAGGCATAGCCTTGATATCCTCATAAACTTGAGCCAACTTAGTCGCTTCTTCCACCTTTTCAAAGGCGAGGTCAGGATTACCAAAACGAACATTGTCTAAAATGGAACTGGCAAAGAGAAACTGGTCTTGAGGAACATACCCCATCAAGCTACGCAAGTCTGATAGGCGATAGTCTCTGATGTCATGGCCATTTAAATAGATGGCTCCTTGATTAACATCGTGCTCCCGCAAGAGCAACTTGACAAGGGCCGTCTTTCCTGAGCCAGTCTGTCCAACCAAACCAAGGGTTTGGCCCTTGTCCAAGGTGAAATGAATATCTCGCAAAGTATCCTCATCCTCAAAAGCAAAGCGGTCAATCGCATATTCTAAGCGACCATTTTCGATACTTGGGAGAGGATGTGCAGGATCTTGAACATCTGATTCCTGCTCCAGAAGATTTTCAATACGTTGGTAGGATACATTTCCCCTCTGTGTGATATTAAAGAGGAAACCAATGGCCATCAAAGGCCAAACCAACATATCCAAATAGGTAATGAAGGTTACTAAATTTCCGACCGTTATCTGATTAGCCTGAATCATAAAGGCCCCGACAAGAAGGGTTAAAACATAAGATGAGCCAACAAAGAGCAAGACCAAAGGATCAAAAAAGCTGTCATACTTCATGGTATGCATATTCTTTTTAAAAGTCATCTTATTGGTCTCTTGGAAGGACTGAAGCTCAGCCTCCTGATAGCCAAAAGACTTGGTTACCTTGATCCCTGATACCGACTCCTGAACCTTATTATTAAGTTCTGAAAAGGCTGCCTGGGATTCTCCAAAAGCTTTATGGGTCTTGCGTCCCAAACGGCTGGTCGCAAAAGCCATGAAGGGTAGGGGTAAGACAGCCACCAGGGTCATCTGCCAGGAAATGCTGAAGAACATGGTGATTAAGGTTACCAAGGCTGTGATAGAAGCATCCACGGCTGACATGACACCCCCACCAGCCAAGCGGGTTAAGGAGTTGATATCATTAGTTGCATGAGCCATGAGGTCCCCTGTTCGGTACTTTTGGTAAAAAGAAGGCGACATCTTGGTAAAATGCTCAAAAAGGCGTGACCTCATAATCTGACCCAAGCGATAAGAGGTCGCCAAGATATACATCCGCCAAACATACCGCAAATAGTACATTCCTAAAGCTGCCAAAAGCAAATACACAAGATTCAAAAGCAAGATCTGATTGGTCAATTTTCCCGATGTAATAGCATCAATGACCCGCCCCATAACCATAGGAGGAATCAGATTGAGTACCGAAACCAGACTCAGTGCCAAAATCCCGACAATATACCGGCGTTTTTCTAACTTGAAAAACCACCAAAGTTTTGCAATGATTGATTCTTTAAAAAACAAGTGATTCCCCCTATCCTTACAAACGAGTGATTATAATTCTAACAAAAGGTTATTTCCAATAGCGATAAATTGTACCATCTTCTAACTGAAAGTAACCAATATAAGTCAATTTCCCAAAATCAGTAGACTCTGGCAATTGATAAGCAAAGGAGTCAAAATTATAGACCTTGTGCCCATCATCAATAGAGTAGCTATCCTTATCGTGGATAACTGATTCGTCCTTCTTGGGGTTCCAAATGCGTCTGATTTCATCAGATGTCTTATACTCTCTGACAAAATTGTATAATTCAAAGTTAGTTGCCTCACTAAGATAGCGACCATCGGTGTTGTAGTTAACTAATTGAGGCTCTCTCTTAACCTCAGAATAGTTCCAAACCTGCCCTCTTTCTCGCATAATATCGGCATCACGGCCACTTTGATAAGTATCTGCCTTAACCATTGGCATTGCTGCTCCTAGTGTCAATACGGTGACTACTGTCATCATTAAGTGTTTCATTGTTTCTCCAAAAGTGTTTATTCATTTTTCCCTCTTTTGAATGTGTTGTATTTATATGATAGAAAATAAGTGAAACCTGGGATGCGTAGGGTCCCAGGTTTTTTACTCTTTAAAATGCGTTTGAATCAGTTTTACAAGGAGGCGGTAGACACCTAGTGCCACCAAACCTCCCAAAGTATTGGTCCATAAATCATCTAACTCAAAGACACGATTCGCATCAATGAGAAGGTCTAGAATGACTTGTCCAACCTCAATCGTCAAAGACATGATAAACGTGGCTAAAAGGACCATTTGCCAAGACCTAAATCTGGGGTACAAGGCTAAAAGTCCTAAAATCATCGGACTCAGCAAGAAAATGTTGGTCACATTTTGCCCAAGCACAAAGACAATCTCTTTAAGACTATCCAACTGATAAAAGTTAGTCAAACTATTGAATGGGGTCAAGAGGACCACCACACGACCAAAATGTTGAATCCCAGGAGTTTCAACACCTTCAACTAGTCCATACTGGGGTGTCCAACATAGGATCACTAAACAAAGGAGATAAGCACAAACCAAAACTTGGCTTGCCTGTCTTCCTTTTGGTGTTAGCTCTCCGTCCTTTTCTACCCAAGTCGTCAGCTGAAACATCTTACTTACCTTCTGATTTACCAGAAGCTTCTGCTACAGCCTTTTGACGGTCACGTTTCATAGTGTTTGAACGCAATTGTCCACAAGCAGCATCGATATCTGTACCGTGCTCTTGACGAACGACACAGTTAACCCCGTTTTTCTTGAGCACATCGTAGAAGGCTGCCACACGTTCCTTGGTTGAACGACTATATTGGTCGTGCTCTGATACTGGGTTGTAAGGAATCAAGTTGATGTATGACAACTTACGGATTTTCTTAGTCAAATCAGCCAACTCTTGAGCATTTTCAGGGTGATCATTGACCTCATTAAGCATGATATACTCAAAAGTTACACGACGGTTGGTTGTTTGGATGTAGTACTCGATAGCTTCAAAGAGTTTTTCAAGTGGGAATGAGCGGTTAATACGCATGATGCTTGAACGAAGGTCATTGTTAGGCGCGTGAAGTGATACGGCGAGGTTAACTTGGACACCTTCGTTGGCAAATTCCTTAATTTTTGGTGCCAAACCAGATGTTGACACTGTAATGTGACGCGCTCCAATAGCAAGACCATTGTCATTGTTAATAGTACGCAAGAAACGAAGCACATTGTCATAGTTATCAAATGGCTCACCGATACCCATAACAACCACGTGACTAACACGTTCACCATCGCCACGGTCATCAAAGTACTTTTGTACCAACATGATTTGTGCCACAATCTCACCAGCAGTCAAGTCACGTTGTTTCTTAATCAAACCACTGGCACAGAAAGTACAACCGATGTTACATCCAACCTGAGTTGTCACACAGACAGACAAACCGTAGTGTTGACGCATCAAAACAGTCTCAATCAACATACCATCTGGCAATTCAAAAAGATACTTAACTGTACCATCTTTAGATTCTTGAACGATACGTTGTTTCAATGGGTTTACGCAGAAATTCTCATTCAACTTGGCAATGAAATCTTTAGAAATGTTGGTCATTTCTTCGAAAGACTGCACACGCTTCTTGTAGAGCCAATCCCAAATTTGAGTCGCACGGAATTTCTTTTCACCGTGTTCCATAGCCCAGTCGATCAACTCATCACGAGTAAGACCATAAATAGAAGGTTTGTAGCCTTCCATATCCTCCAATTTCTGGCGTTTACGACGTTCTGGCTTTGCTGTTACTTCTGACATAGTTTAATTTCCTTTTTTTCTGATTGTAAAATGCTGACCATCTGACTTGGTCTGGCTTTGTTTCTTCGATGGGGTGTTTTGACCTTTAGATTTTGGAGCTTGCTTCTGACTCTTCTTGAAGTTAGACTTACGCTCACGGCCACCGTCCTCGGATCTAGATTTAAACTTAGGACGACGCTTGATTTTCTCAAAGTTTGGGCCCTCTTGATCCCTATCTCTTCGTTTGGACTTGTCTGGCTTTTGCTTAGCAGAAGCTTTTTGCCCCTTATTATTTTGAGAAGCATTGTGCTCTCTATCTCTAGATTCCTGAGAAGAATGACGACGATTATTAGAACGACGGCGCTTGCGACGAGGCTCAGTCTCCTCTTCAAAGACGATTAATTGCGGCTCTTCATTTTTCAAAATAAAGTAGGCACAGCCAAAGGCACAGTATTCACGCAAATACTCCGACAATCGGCTAATACGGTCTGTCTTACGCGTATTAGGGCGCTCGTCCTCGTAAAATCCCTTAAGGCGAAGCTGGTCATTAGACCAGTCCCCAACAATATAATCATACTTGAGCATGATTTCAGAAAAACGTTGCCCAAAGCGGGTAGCGTCTAAAGCATCCTTGTGATTTTCAAGAACCGTAAACTGACAGGCATCTGATTTCAGAAGGTCAGCCACATACACAAAGTCTGGCCCTGGATATTTATTATAATTAAACATTTCTGGCAAGATTTCTTTACGCATGTGCCATCCTTTCTGCTCTCTCTTATTTTCTATCCTGATGCTGTAATAATGTCTCTATATCTTATCCCAATTGGCACCATTTTTTCCTAAATACTTGGCCACAAGTTCCCTTAACAAATCCGGAAAAAGAAGAGTGACCTCCTTTTCCTTAATTGTAGGGAAGTAAGAAGCAAAGTAGTATTGATCCACAAGGACCAAACTAAACTTCTCATTGGAATCTACAACCCTTCTATTATACAACAAATTACCGTTTTTGTAAGCAAAATTCCCCGTGATTACTTCACCAAATGTCTTCCCTCTAAATCCCATACCTTTAATAGCTTGGTTTTTAAGGAGTTCAGCCTTGGTAAAAACTTCACGACAGATTTCCTTGAGTTCTTGTCCTGTCACGACTAGACGCGCCATCCGCATCTGATGGGGAAGGGCTTCTTGAAGGTCTGCCATGGTCACTTGTGGACCCAGCGTTTTCATGATAAGTCCAGTATTTAAAAGCGTTAATTGGCTATTTGTTTCTTGACAAACAGCCTGTAAAACCAATTGACAGGTCTCATCAAAATCTAGTTCTCGACCTAGATTAGCTACTTTTTTCTGAGCTAAACGACGATGGCCTTCCTCACGCATGGCCTTGATAAAGGTTTCGTCCTCCTTGTCTAAATCCAAGATATAGGACTTGGTGGGGATAGCCTCAATCTGACACTCTATCAATTGCCCATTTTTCACAGTAAGATCAATACAACCGATATAATAACCATACCTATCTGCAGCCGCTAAATAAGTCTCATTAATCAACTTGCCCTCTTCAAAAAGGTGATGCGTGTGACTCCCGATAATAAGATTCACCTGAGGGTAAGTCTCTGCAATCTGCTCATCATAACGAACACCTAGATGACTAAGAACGACGACTATGTCTGCATCCCTTACCTCAGGGCGAGCCAAATCCTCTTCCAACCGAGCCATAGGCTCTAACATCTGCCAACCGTTGGGAGCATAGGTAATGTAATAGGGAAAGGTATAGGCCAAGAAAGCAATGTTTGTACCTGCTTTAGTTTTATGGATAAGATAGGGCTTGGCCCATTCAGGCTGACTCCCTTCATCCTTGAGATTTCCTATAATTGGCTGAAACTTGGCCTGCTCATAAAGATAGTCTAGCTCATCCTTAGCCAGACCAATCCCCTCATTATTTCCAATAGTCGCATAGTCTATCCCCAACTCATTCATCAGGGCTACATTAAAACGCCCAGCTGTCGCATCAGATAGGGGATGGGACTTATCCACATTATCCCCAAGATCTACCTTAATCAACTCCCTATCCGTCTGACTCAAATCATCCACAGCTCGCTTGAGTTGTGGATACTGTTCAAAATGAGAGTGTAAATCATTAATATGAAGAATTCGAATCGTGTCTTTCATGATTTCTATTTTAGCACTTTTACCACAAAAAAACTTGACATTCAATCTGCCAAGCCTTTAACTATTTTTCAAACAGGAAGGTATTCCTAGTTAACTTTCTTTTTAACATATTCTTCTGCCAGATGATAGACGTCATCTGCTAGGGATATACTGACATAGATGCACACAATTGAGAAAATTTCTCCTCTAAAGTGTTGCCAAGCAAAGAATATAAGCCCATAAATTAGGAGAGCAAGTACTATTTGGCCAAAAAATTGACTCAGTAATCGCCTAATAACGACAAATAAGGCCATAAGTAATCCCATCTTTAATACCATAACCAATACCCTTTAAGGCTGCACCTTGCCAAGTACCTGTTTGAATACCACCTTTAATGGCTCCTCCAACAGCCCCGACGCCTACGGCAGCTGTAGCTCCCCAAAAACTACATGCTCCACCCTTAACAGTAGAAAGATCTTCGGAATTAAGTGAGTTAAAATTGTTAATGATTTGTGTTGTCATAGTAACAACCTCCTTTAAAATATTTTTTAGCCTTTTCTCAAAAGCTATGATTGTATTATAGATAGAAAGCCAACAAAAAAGTAGTGACATTTATGTCACTACTGGATTTTTGAGAGTTGATTCAGCTTAGAACTTACAGGTTCTTTTACTTTTAAAGGAATAACAACTAGTACCACAAATTGATTTGACTGTATATTAATGTTCAGGTGTCCTTTCAGTTTCATGATTCTATCATAACTACTTTTTATTCCTAGACCACGTCTATTAGGTAATTTTATAGATTTCATTCCGTCATAATTGATATCTATTTCAGAAGTAAGTATAGGATTCGCCACTCTAAAGACTAATTTATTATTCTTAAAACGTAATACTATTTCGATTGGATTCGTTAATCCATTACGTTCAATCTCCTCTATTGCATTGTCGATAATATTTCCAAGAATAGCGCAAGAATCTATAGCAATCGAACTTATATCTAAATTATAGGGGATTTGTAAATCTAGATGAAACTGGACTCCATCTTTTTTCATTTTAGATATTTTTTGATTTAATATAGCGTCAATTGGTATACATCCTGTAATCTTGCGATTAAAAACCTCCTGTCCTAGTATCTCCTGAGTTATTGCTTTGATGTTTTCAAAATCATTACTATCTGCATAAAAATCTATTGAGGAAACAATATTTTTTAAATCATGTCTGAGAATTGCTAGTTCTTCTTCTTGTTGAATGATTTCACTGGTCATGCTATTTTCATCAAAAGCAATTTTGCCTTTGATAATATCAAAATTTTTTTCACTTAAATAATTGTAAAGCACAATTATAACAATGTTTATCAATAATAAATAACTATCAAATATCAAAACTCGACTTAAAGGTAGTGGAATCTTATATAACAGTAAAAAAATAGACAAAAATGGAGGCAACGATAAGAAACCGTATTCTATTTTGTTCAGCTCAAATAGATTATCTATTTTAAAGTGTTTTAATCCTAACACAAATAAAAGTGCTAACAACATCAAAAAGAATTGGGCGAAAAAGATTACGATTTCTTTAGTTTGTTGAACTTGATGTAATAGCAATATTGTTATATCTTCTTGAATCAAAAACCAAAAGATCAGGAATAAATAATGAAATACCTTTTTCATCACATCTCCCGATAAAAAGAGGAAAAGAATCAGGAAAGTTAATAGCAAAGATAAGATTTTAAAATCTAACAATGTATTATGATTTATTGTTATTGATGTGTGGCCAATAAAATAAACAAATAAGATCAAACAATAAAACTTGCTTTTGGAAATTCTGATCACAAAAAAGTGTTGTAAATAAAACCAAACAACAAAGCTTTGGAATAAAAAAAGAGAGAGCAGTCCCACTGATTTATATACATCAATCATAAACCGAAACTCCTCTCAATAAAATGGCTGTATGCTGTTCTCACGGCTTTCTTCCGACTTCTACTAATAGCGATACAATTGCCATTTATCATAGTTACATCATTCCGATTAAATGAAGCTATATGGTTTAAATTAATCATTGTTCCACTATTAACCCTAACAAAATGAGTTGGAGGTAATTCTTTTTCAATTGCTGATATCCTCCCATAAAATGATGTATCACTACCGCTAACTAATTCAAGGTGAATTTTTCTACCAAACTCAGAATATAAACACACAATATTATCTAAACTTATTTGGAAATGTTCCATACCTATCTGATAAAATAAAAATTTCTGTTTTGCAGTTAATTCTACCAGAACATCTCTGAGAACCTCTCTTAATTTTTCAATAGATACAGGTTTTATTAGATAACGAAATGGAGAGACTTCAAAGCTTTCTAAAGCATATTGCTCATAGCTTGTGACATAAATGAGTATAAAGTTTTTATCAATATTTCTCAATAACTTAGCAGTCTCTATACCATTTAGACCCGCCATTTCAATATCCAAAAATATCAAGTGATAGTTGTCAGTCTGTCCACTCATGGTGTTTACCAGACGGTCTCCTTTGTAATAGCCATCAATTTCATATTGGACATTGATTTCATCAAAGTATTTTGAAATATGAGTTTCTAAATTACTCACTTGTAAGCTATCATCATCACAAATTGCTACTTTATACATCTGTCTCTATAAATTCCTTTTTCTAATATTATATCATTCAAAACGCCTTACTTTCAAACCCTTTCATGGTAGCAATCAATAACAGTATACAAAGCAAAAAATAACTTAGTAAATGAATTAGAGATAATCCAATTGTAAAGTGATAATTAGGCACAACAAAAAAATATCCAGGAATAAATTTAGAAATCATAGTAATATTTGATAGAAGTTGACATAAAAAGTAAACACCTAGACTTGCAAACGAAGCCATTATTGCCGAAATATTTAGTGATAGATAAAAAGCAATGCTAGCAAGCAAAATAATAAATCCTAAATTCACTAAACTAACTACTATTGATTGTACATTTGTAGCATGTAGCTCCCAAAATCGTGTATAACCGAACTCAGTATGAGATATAAAGCAAATATAAGTGACTAACGACGTCAAGCAATTTAAGATATATAAAAATAATATTGATAGGATAACAACAATATACTTAGAGACTATCAATATTTTCTTACTAGTGACTCTATTTACCTCTAATAAGATTTGTCCTCCTTGAATCTCTCCTCCTAAAATAAAGGAAGAAGTATATAAAATTAATAATAACGGGATAGTTAATATTAATAAAAATGTCCACATCGTGGTGATAAAGGTAACTAAATCTAATTTAGCCCCTATTTTTACAAAGTCACAATGTAAAAAGGCACCAAAACCATAAATCAAAGACCACAATGATAGTATAGCTAATATAATAAAATTTTTCCGTTTCAATAATTTATATAGTTCTGCTAAAACGATTGATTGCATTTTTTCACCCCCTAAATAATTCTTCAATAGAGTCATTCATCGTGATGTCCTTTATCTCACAATTATATTTATAAATGAGCTTCAGAATCGAATTCAATAACATCATATCATGTGGTAAGATTATCTGACCTTCTTTTAGGGTAACTAATTTACTAAGACTTTGTTCCAACTCCGGCACTGCATATTCTAAAGTAATAATTATTTTATTTTTTCCTAGTTTAGTATGTGTTTCAATACTCTTTTCATTTATAAATAGGAAATAATCACAAATCTCTTCAATTTCATGTAACTGATGTGATGAGATTAATATTGTAACCTTTTCTTCACGGCGTAACTTCACAATATAGTCTAAAAGAACTCTAACTCCTGTGGGATCTAAACCCACAAATGGTTCATCTAGAATCAGAAACTCAGGATCATCTAACAAGGCCAATGCTAAACCCAATCTCTGCTTCATGCCAAATGAGTAAGATTTTACTAGTTTTTTACTATTATCTAAACCCACAAATTTTAACAACTTATTAATTCGTTTATCTAGTTCACTTTTATCAATTGATGAAGAATACATCGAGAATAATTTCAAATTATCATATGCAGAAAAATCTTCAAATAATTTACAATCTAGGAGAAAACCAATTTTATTTAAACTATTTCTTTTAGTAGTATATTCTGAATCCCCTTCAAATTGAATTTCCCCTTTTGTGAGTGGAGTAAGTCCTAAGATCATCTTCATTAAAGTAGTCTTTCCACAACCATTCTTCCCAATTAAGCCAACAATGTCACCTCTATGAATTTCGAAATTGAGATCGGTTAATACCTCTTGTTTTCCAAATGATTTATTCAAATGACAGGCTCGTAATATTGTATTCATGGTGATTACCTCCATCAGTTGCAGTATATATTAAAAAATCATTGGAATTATCACAAGTTTCAAGTAATAATTCATACTTGTCTTTTGCAACAATTTTCCCTTTTTCCATAAACATTATAGAATCTAATCTTTTTAAAAATGGCTTTAATTAAGCTATTTAAAATGTGTCAACTTTTATTAATAAGGCATTCTATATGTTTTTAGTTTAGCTTAAATTATCAAAATCAACTTTCTTTTGTATCATTTTGTTGTTTTTTTTGTAGTAAATAGTAAAAAACTATTTATTCATCACATTTTCAGTTCTTAAGACAGCCAATTATTTTGCGAGTGTAGTGAGCATATACTGAGACTTGTCGCCGTGATAATGACGCCTAAAACTTTGTAGTCATAAGCGTTGGGAAGTTTTGAGACCTTAGGCTCAAAAGAAAAATTTATCTTCAAACTAAATAAGGTCTTTTGACTTTCCAAAAAGTTTGATAATAATCAAAAAAGCTGAAACACTTTGGTTTCAACCTCTTGAATTTTTAAATTAATATTTGCTTTCACCTAGAAGCCAATGCTTAGAAACTTTGCTTCTTAGCTTTACGCTCAGCACGTCCCTTAGCTCGGTTAGCCGCACGACGTTCACGTTTGCGTTTCTCGTCAACCTTCCACTGAATTTTCTTCTTATAGCCAGGTTTAATCTTTTTCTTTTTCTTCTTAACCAAACCGATCATTTCCGTATCAAGTTTTTGATAGGCTTTTTCACGATTGGCACGACGGTCACGGTCATAGGTATCTTGAAACTCACCGTCCTTATAGACTTTAGGGTCAAAGGTAATCCCCATCTTTTCAAGCTCACGAATATCTGAGTCGTCGCTTGGTTGATAGAGGGTGATGGCTGTTCCTGACAAACCATTACGTCCTGTACGTCCTACACGGTGAACAAAGAAGGACAAATCTTGAGGGATGGCATCATTGATAACATGGCTAACCCCTTCAATATCAATTCCACGCGCTGCAAGGTCAGTCGCTACAATGTACTCAAAATCAAGCTTCTTGACTTGATTCATGATACGCTTACGTTCACGTGGTGGAATACCTCCATGAATTTTGGCAACCTTAAGACCATTTGACACTAGGTAACTGTGCAAATCGTCAGCACGTTCCTTGGTATTAACGAAAATCATTGCTAGATAAGGCTGCATCCCCTTAAGCATCTCAAGAATCTGTTCATTCTTGTTGCGACCCTTGGTAGATACCAACCAGTTATCAATGGTATCCGCAATAACTGTTGAAGTTTTAATTTGTTCCATGACTGGATTGGTCAAATACTTCTTCAAGAATGGTTGCAATTTTTGAGGAATGGTTGCTGAGAAGACCAAAATTTGAACTTCCTTAGGCAGACTTGCCGCAATCTTGTCTACAGTATCCAAGAATCCCATATCCATGGTCATATCAGCTTCGTCAACAACAAAGGTATGGGCCTTGTGGATAGCCAAGTCCCCAGACTTAACTAGGTCATAAATACGACCTGGTGTCCCGATAACAATATGAGGTTGTGCTACCTTGAGTTTCTCAATCTGACGTTGCTTGTCTGTACCACCCACATAGTTGACCACACGAATTTCAGTCTCAGAGTGTTTGGCAATTTGTTTTGTCGCTTGGTAAATTTGTGTCGCCAATTCACGTGATGGTGCTGTAATAACAACCTGAACATCACCACTCTTTGGATTTAGTTTCTCAAAAATTGGCAAGAGGAAGGTATGTGTCTTCCCTGAACCCGTCTTTGATTCACCAACCAAATCACGACCTGAACGGACTACAGGAATCAATTTCTGTTGAACAGGTGTTGGCTCTTTAAACTTAATCTCGTCAAGAGCCTCCTGAATAAATGTTTTAAAATTAAAATCTTTAAATGACATGCTTAGTTACTTCTTTTCTATCTAGTCTATCCCTATCATTATAACAGAAAAAGAGCATTTCTGCTCTTTTCATTTATTTCATAACGTTTCCAAGAACCATCCAAAGGGTAATGGCACTTGCAAGTGCTCCAACTGTCCAAAGGAAAGCATCAACCTTCCACTCTGACCATTTGTCACCCTTACCTGAAAGACCACCCAACTCGAGGTGATGGTGGAATGGTGTCATACGGAAAATACGACGACCTTCACCATACTTACGCTTAGTGTATTTGAAATAGCTGACCTGTAGCATGACAGAAGCTGTCTCAAAGACATAAACCACACCAATCAAGAGTAGGGTCCACTCTACACGTAGGGCAATAGAGATAACCGCAAGCATAGCTCCAAGTGACAAGGAACCGACATCTCCCATAAAGACCTTGGCTGGCTTGTGGTTAAAGACGAAGAAGCCAAGAAGTGCCCCAATCATAGTGATAATGATAGTCAAGATAGCGAACTCACCCTTGACAAAAGCGATAATTCCATAGGCAATCAAGCTGATAACCACAGAGATAGAAGCTAAACCATCAATACCGTCTGTCAAGTTCACAGCATTTGAGAAACCGACAATCCAGAATAGGACAAAGAGAACATAAAAGACACCGAGATGAATGGTTAATCCACCAATAGCTAGGCTATCTGTCCCACTAGGGAGTACGTGGATAAAGTAGAAAAGCAAACCCGCAATAATCTGCAAGGCCATCTTTTGCCAAGGTTTAAGTCCCTCATTGATTTGACGGAAAATCTTAAGGAAATCATCAAGGAAGCCGATGATTCCATAAATCAAAATTACAAAGAGAATCCCTACTGTAGCACCATAGGCTTGGTGGCCCTCGCTAAAGACGTGGAAGTTAAAAATCAAGCTAACCAAGATGGCAACCACTAGGAAGACTGTCCCTCCCATAGTTGGTGTTCCAGCCTTAGCCAAATGCTGCTTCACATCTTCATGCATTTGTTGGCCACCGATTTTCTTGATTTTGTAGTAAGTAATAAAGTGAGGCATGGCGAGCACCGTCAACACAAAGGCGGCCACACCTGCTATCAGACTCATAGTCATCTTAGTCTCCTAAAGTAATGGTAATCTTCTTGGTTTTAGACAGGGCTTTTCCTGCCGCAACACTTTGTTTGGTAACAGTCCCTGACTTGCCACCCTTATAAGTAACTTTAATGCCTTTCCATTTGGCAAAGGTTTCAACGTTCTTCTTGGTCCAACCATACATGTCTGGAAGTTCTGTGAAATCATTGGTCATGATAAGAATCTGTTCATTAGCCTTGATATTGGCTTTGGCATCTACAGAAACCTTCTCAATCTTATCACCAACACCCAGAACAATCGGATGAATCAAGTTTTGACGAAGGGTGTTAGCTGTCTCGCCCGGACTCTTACCGATAATATCGCCGGTTTGATAGCTCGTTTCCTCGGTCTTTTCACTACCTTCAGACACAGAAGTATCTAGGGTGTCTCCCATAGACATGGCTTCTTCCAAAACCGGGTTAACCACAGTTGCATAAAAATTATTATCCCAAGTCTTAGGCTCCTGTACAGTCACATACATGATATATTCTGGATTATCTGTAGGTACCATGGCTACAACTGAATTGAGGGTTTCATTGGAACCAACTTTGTAGGTCCCAGTCTTCTCATCAGCAACCTGAGCCGTTCCAGACTTAACTGAAACATCATAATTGCCAACTTGGATAATAGGTGACCCTTCAGATTTATTGTAAAGGGTACCGAACTCTGGATCTGTACCAACGGAAATCATATAGTTACGCGTTTCAGAGGCAGCCTGCTTAGAAACTGGCTTACCGATAACTTCCTTCTTCGCTGTACGAACTGTGCCTTGGTTAGTATCGGCAACTTGTTTGATAAATTGAGGTTCTAGCATTATACCATTGTTTGAAATAGCGGTAAAGGCTCGAAGCATCTGCACCTGAGTCACCGAAATCCCTTGTCCGAAGGACGATTGAGCTATATTAACAGAGTTTCGAGAGACAACCCCTGAAGATTCACCGACCATCCCAAAACGGGTTGGAAGACCAAATTTGTAAAGAGATAAGTAGCTAGACCAAACCTTGTCTCCCATCTCTTGTTCCAGCATGGTCATACCAACGTTACTTGAATAAGAGAAGCCTTGGGCAAATGACATGGTACGACCTGTTGAGATACCTTCATTGATTGACCAGTCATTAATTTCAACGTCGTCAACCTTAATACCATTAGCATTACTATAGGTCGTATTCGGGTTAAAGCTTCCATTGTTAATAGCAGCTGACAAGAGCATGACCTTCATGGTTGATCCAGGCTCATACTGAGCTTCGTAAAGACGGTTAACCCAATCATAGTTTTTCTTAGCCTGTCCCTCAAGAGTATCAGAATTATAGGTCGGACGTTGTGTCGTTGCAAGAATCTCACCTGTCTTAGCATTAACAACTGTCGCTGAAGCATTGACACCTTGCGTCTGCTCCATAAAGGTATCCATCTGCGTTTCTAAGAAGGTTTGGAGAGGCGCTGACAAGGTTGTATAGATGTTCTTACCATCGATAGCTTCCTTGGTAATGGTTTCCGTACCTAGAAGCGTATTACCGTTTTTATCCTTTTCATAGATGGCCTCTCCATCTGTTCCAGTCAAGAGGCTATTGAGCGAGCGCTCCAAACCAGTTTGACCAATTAAAGAATATGAGCCGTCTTTTTTATTTTCAACAGCTTCGGCACGACCAAGAAACTCTGACGCGAAGGTTCCATTAGGGTACATTCGTGACGTTGTTGCTTCAAAGGCCATCCCCTTAATTCCCGCATCTTTAAAGGCTTTTTCTAGTTCTTCTTTAACAGAGTAGGTAATTCCCTTCCCCTTTAGCCCAAAGGAAACCTGGTAGGCACCCTTAGTACGCAATTGGGCCAAGGAATCACTCTTTTCAATTCCTAGCTTATCCTTTAAAATATCAGCAACCTTGTCAAACTGACTATCTTGGACATAGAGTTTTTCTTGAGTCGCTGACACATAACTGGTCGACACGATAGCGTAAATGGCATAACTGGTTGAATCCTCAGCCAAAACATTTCCATTTCGGTCGTAAATCGTCCCACGCTTGGCAGCCACCGTGGTCTTAGTGTTATAAGATTTAGCAGCCTGGGTAGACAAATCGACACCAAACTTACTGTCTGTCCCGATAATCACCACAAAGTTGATAATAAAGACGAAAAAGATAAAGATGCTGAGAACCATAAGGTTCTGACCAACGTGCTGTCGATTCTGGGCTGGCTTTCGCCTATCCCTAACGACATAGTTTAGAAATAAATGTTTAAGTTTTCTTAATCTGTTCATTGGTTACTTCACACTCTTAATACTATCGTTATTAATAGACAGGCCTGCCTTATTAGCAATCTCTTTAATACGGTCAGAGTTTGTCAACTCATTAACCGCCTGCTTTGCATTATTAAGCTCTGTTTTTTCATCACTAATCTTGCTATTAAGGTCTGTGATTTGTTGCTTGATAGCCTGATTACGCCCTTGTAAAAATACAACTGCAATACTCATCACAATAGCTGTCAAAACAATTGCCGAATAGAAGGCCTTTTCCATACGCGTCATAAAACGAATATGGTTTCTAATGGCTCTATTGACAATCTGATGTTCCTTATTTTCCATAATTATTTCCTGATTTTTTTAGCCACACGCAATTTAGCAGAATGCGAGCGGTTATTAGCTTCTAATTCTTCCTGACTAGGTAGGATTGGCTTACGATTAACTAAGGCTACCTTAGGTTGGAGGTCTTCAGGAATAAAGGGTAGACCTTTAGGCACATCTACCGTACTAGCTTCCTTGAAAAGCTGTTTAGTCAATCGATCCTCCAAAGAGTGGAAGGTAATGACCGAAATACGACCATCCACAGCAAGTAAATCCAAGGCCTCTTGAATAGACTCATCCGCAGCACCAAGCTCATCGTTCACTTCGATGCGAATAGCTTGGAAAATTTGCTTGGCCGGATGGCCCTTCTTCTTCAATTCCTTAGCAGGCTTAGCTGATTTAATGATTTCCGCCAGTTCCGTCGTGGTCTCAATTGGTTTAACCTGACGAGCATGTTCAATCTTACGTGCAATTTGTTTAGAGAACTTGTCCTCACCATACTTGAAGAAAATGCGCACCAAATCGTTGTAAGGATAGGTATTGACCACATCATAAGCGGTCAGACTCTCCTCCTCATTCATACGCATATCTAGCTTGGCATCCTGTTTATAGGAGAAGCCACGCTCACGCTCATCCAACTGTGGGCTAGAGACACCCAAGTCATAGAGAATGCCATCAATTTCAGACACCCCCAAGGCTTCAAGGTTGGACTTGAGATTACGGAAATTATCCTTGATGAAAGTCACCATACCCTTATCAATATAGTCCTTGAGACGCACTTGAGCATTATCAATAGCCTTTTGGTCCTGATCAAAGCAGTACAAATGACCCTTTTCAGATAATTGCGACAAAAGATAAGACGAATGTCCTGCGCCACCCAAGGTCGCATCAACATAGATGCCATTGGGCTTGATATCAAGCATATCAACAGTTTCGTGTAATAGAACGGTTACATGGTGAAATTCATTAGTCATAACTTTTATTATAGCACAAGAATAGAGAAATTGTCTCGTTCTGTAAGTTGACAGGATAGTAAAAGAGCCAGACCCGAGGCCTAACTCTTTAGTTACTATATCATCTGATAAGATTAATCCACTCTGTAAAAATAGCTTTCCTCAGATGGCACTCCATTCGTCGCTAGAATACGGTCCTTACTGTTATCCCCCGCATCACTTGCATCACTAACTCCCTTAGGACAAAGCTGAATTGGAGTATTCCCAACTGGACTAGAATCAACATAAGTTAAGCTATAGATACCTGACACATATTGATTGGATGAGACTTTGTCAATAGGGTAAGTATAGCCCCAGAGATTCAACTGTCCATCCGAAGTAATAGTAATGGTCTTTCCATTTGAAGACTTCCATGTTCCTACGGCTGACTTATAGTTACCATTTTTCAATTCATCAGCGTTAAGTGAGGTTGAGCTTGTTTTATCTTCCGACGATGTTTTAGAACTACTATTAGTAGAGGCACTACTCAGATCCTTCCAACCCCAATTAGAAAGATCAACCTTGTCTGCACCCGAATCACTGTCATCTTTTACAAGAGACTGACCATCACTACTAAAGCGGTAGCCAGAGCCTCCACCAGCCATAGCACCAGCACTACCATAGTAGCTAAAGGTGTTATCCATGAGGTAGGCCAATGTCATACGCTCACCCAACATGCCCAGTTGTGGACCTTCTGTCAGACGAATCACCTGACCACTATCCTTAGAGATAGTGTAAATATCCGTAATCACATGTTCTTTAAAGAGTTTACCTGGCTTAAAAGCAAGAATCAACTCATCAACACCATTACCATCCAAATCACGATAAGTATAGACCGTTGAGGCAGGACTTGTTTGAGAATTAGCATAGGTCACCACCAAAGGATTAATTGAAGCGTCAGTTTGATTGTCAGCTACAGCCGTTTGGTACTTGCTGATGATGCTATCATAGGAAGAAATATCTACTTTCTCCTCCTGACTTGAACTTTCACTGCTACTTGATTGTGACTGCTCTACTGATGAAGATGAAGTCGACGCTGTTAAGCCATTCTGCAGGTTTGAACAAGCTGTCAAGAGGACTAAACTAGACAAAGCCGTCACTAACACTAAAACTTTACTTTTCATTTTTAGTCTAACTTTCCTTCTCTTTGACTCTTATTCTGCTGTTCCAGAGCTAACATCTGCGCTGTAGGCAGGGGCTGTATAGCTTGAAACCTCACTATGTGACTCGGTATAAGTTGTTGGTGGCACATAGTTATACTGAGGAGCTTGATAAGTCTCTTGTGCTGAAGAAGGCGTTGGTGCCGATGCTACCGCAGGAGTTGAGCTTGCTTCTGTCTGACTAGCTGCTTCTACCGTTGAGCTTGATGACGACGATTCGCTTGAAGACTCACTTGAAGTTGAAGAAGATGACGACGAACTTGAGCTCGATGACTTGGATGAAGCCTTGGGTTTGCTTGATGATGATTGCTTAGTCCCCACCTTAACTTGGACCTTAGCATGATTCTGCGCAGGCTGCAAAAAGACAATAGCCAATGCCAAAAGAATAGCCGGTAGGGTAAATGCCAAAATAAGGTAACGTTTTTCTTTTAAATGACGAAGTAGTTTCATAGAATATTCACATTTCTTAAATATATTTTAGTATTGATTAGTCTCAGATAAGATTATATCAGAAATATTAAAATGTGCAACATTAACATAAAACTTTTTTGACATTAGAAAAACCAACTCAAAGAGTTGGCTGATTGTCATTATTGCTGTGGGTTATCGACGTTGTTGGATGGCACTTCTACTTTTGTTGGTTGACATAATAGAAAAATGAAGATAAAAATACCGACAAATGGGATTAAAGGAATAAAAATATACGGCCAATTATAGCCAGCATCACGTAAACGACGAACCGTTAGAGCAATACCAGGTAAAACCGCAGCAACACCATAGGCAAAAAAGATAAGTAGTAAAATAACACCAATAGTAAATAAATCGCTTGATCCTGTTTCAGATTCCATTCTTTCAAATACTGCTATGAGCAAATACCAAGTAAAGAAAATCAATAGATGTGCCGAATATGCAAACCAGTAATCTGAAGGTGTCGAACGTCCCGTAAAATCAACATAGCCCTTCCAAAATTTTTTGTAGGCTTCAATCATAATAAAATCCCCCTTTTTTATGATACTTCCAGTATAACAAGTGACAAATCAACTAAAAAACAGCCTAGCGAGGCTGTTAAGTCATTATTATTGTTGTGGGTTATTGAAGTTGTTGAATGGATACTCAACCTTAGTTGGTTGACAGAACAAGATTAAAAGTACAATTCCACCTATTCCCAAACCAAGGTGTAAGAAGATATAAGCCCAATGATAGCCTGCATCTCGCAAACGACGTACTTGAATTGCAAGAGATGGTAAGATTGTAGCAAAAGCATATAAAATTATTAAAATCAAAAAGATGTAAGCAATAATATTAGGTAAACTACCTGGCTGATTTCTCCCTGCCACCGCAAAAATAATTGCCGCAATATATAAAGCCATTATCAGCAGAAAATTAGCCAAAACAACAAACCAATAATCTGAACGTGTTGAACGTCCCTCAAAATCTACATAGCCCTTCCAGAACTTCTTATAAGCTTCAATCATAATAAAATCTCCTCATTTTTTGATACTTCTACTATACCAAAAGACCTATCGTATGACAAATTGACCTAAGGAACAACCTATAAGTCTGATAAACACTTTTTATTGCTGTGGGTTATTGAAGTTGTTAAATGGCACTTCTACTTTTGTTGGTTGGCAGTACAAAACCAAGAGTATAATCCCACCTATTCCTAAGGCGAAACGTAAGAAAATAAATGCCCAGTGATAGCCAGCATCACGCAAACGGCGTACTTGAATTGAAATAAATGGTAATATAACGGCAAGACAATATACAAACATAGCCAATATCATTACCGTTGCAATAGTACCTAGTGCGCCGTCCATACTACCACCATTGGCACCTATAAATATGGATGTTATAATCCCAAAAGCCCAAAGAACTAAAATATTTGCTAATACTGCAAACCAATAATCTGAACGGCTTGAACGTCCCGTGAAATCGACATAGCCCTTCCAAAATTTTTTGTAGGCTTCAATCATAATAAAATCCCCTTTTTTTATGATACTACCAGTATACCAGATGCTTCATACTCTAGCAAACTAACTTAAAAAAGCTCCTTCATGGAGCTTGATGGTTTATTCTCTGATTTGACCTTGGCCATTAATATAGAACTTGGTTGAGGTAAGGGCCTCAAGTCCCATTGGACCGCGGGCGTGCATTTTTTGGGTTGAGATTCCGATTTCAGCACCTAGTCCAAAGACGAAACCATCGGTGAAGCGGGTTGAGGCATTAACATAGACAGCTGCAGCGTCTACATCATCTTGGAATTGCTCCGCACGACTGATATCCTGAGTTACGATAGCCTCTGAATGCGATGTCGTGTAGGTATTAATCCAATCAATGGCCTCATCAAGGCTGTCTGCCACTTTAACAGACATAATATAATCAAGAAACTCTGTCGCAAAATCTTCTGGTGAAGCGGGTACGGATTTTTCCATAAGTTTCAAAGCCTTTTCATCCGCACGGAATTCAACAGCCTGAACTTTTGAAATAGCTTTTTCCAAATTAGGTAAGAAGTCTTCCGCAATATCAGCATGAACGACCAGCGATTCTGCAGCGTTACACACGCTTGGTCGTTGAGTCTTGGCATTGATGACAATCTGTGTCGCCATATCTAAGTTAGCATATTTATCCACATAAATATGACAGTTACCAACACCCGTTTCAATGACTGGAACTTTGGCTTTTTCTTTAACCGTTTGGATGAGACGAGCTCCACCACGAGGGATGAGCAAGTCTACATACTTAGTCGCCGCCATGAGTTCTTCTGCTACCTCATGAGAGGTATCTTCAACCAGCTGAACGGCATCTGCTGTGATACCCGCATTTTCCAAAGCCTTACGAGCTACTGTAACCAAGGCCTTGTTGGAATTGATGGCATCACGTCCTCCACGAAGAATAATGGCATTATTGGTTTTAAAGGCAAGGCTAAAGGCATCGATTGAGACATTGGGACGGCTCTCAAAAATCATAGCGATAACACCCATAGGAACACGCTTTTGAACAATTTTGAGACCATCCAGATTCGTATAGCCACGAACTACTTGACCGATTGGGTCCTGAAGATCTGCCACCTGACGGACACCCTCAGCAATCCCTGCGATACGGTCTTCCGTCAAGAGCAAGCGGTCTTGCATAATCTCTGAAATACCATTTTCCTTAGCATTGGCCATATCCTTAGCATTTTCAGTGATAATATAGGCACTCTCAGCTACTAGAGCTTTAGCTACCTGATTTAAAAGGTCGTTTTTAGCTGCTGTTGACAATTTAGCAATCTGACGACCTGCCACCTTGGCCTGTTGACCTAGTGTATCGATATATGTCATCTTAGTCCTCCTTTTTAAAGAGTGTACCAATCTTGGCTCCTTCTAGGACACGAAGGATGTCACGTGGATTTTCACCATTCATCAAAACCATTTGGCTTTGATTTTCAAAAACCATCTGAGCTGACTTAATCTTACTCATCATACCACCTGTACCAAATTTACTACCGGCACCACCAGCTGAGGCTATAATTTCCTCTGTAATCTCTGGGACATAGCTACGAAGGGTGGCATCCTCATAGACATTTGGGTTCTTATCGAAGAGCCCATCAATATCTGACAACATAATGAGTAGGTCAGCACCAACAATCTTAGCTACGATAGCTGACAAGCGGTCGTTGTCCCCAAACTTAGTCGCATGGTCCATTTCATCTACGCTGACAGCATCATTTTCATTAACAACTGGAACAACTCCAAGCTTGAAGAGGCTCTCGAAGGCATTGATGGCATTGGCCAGACTCTCAGGATACTCGACCACATCACGGGTCAAAAGAAGCTGAGATACCTTGGTTTGGTAATGTGAAAAGACCTGAGAATAGAGGCTCATCATGGCTACCTGCCCTACACTTGAGACGGCTTGTTGCTTACCAACTTCAGCCGGTCGCTTGTCTAGGTCTAAGACATTGAGCCCGAAGCCCATGGCACCAGAGGATACGAGGACAACCTCAATCCCTTTATTATGCAGGCTAGAAATGACAAAAGCTAATTGATCGATTTTTTCAAGATTAATTTTCCCTGATGGTAAAACCAGAGAGCTAGTCCCGATTTTGATAACCAGGCGTTTTACTGAGTCAAAATTTCGTTTCATGTTTATGATTATACACTAAATTCAGGTATTTTAACATATATAATGCATAAGTTTACATATTAAGGATTTTCAGTAAAAAAGAATCCCTCCAATCGGAGAGACTCTTTAAGGCTCTATAATTTCTGTAGTGGGTAAAACCACTGTAGAGATTATAGAGCTTTTTAAGTGTACACAAAAAGTCCCAT